>JBBSLV010000305.1:0-5177 GCA_038233535.1 Tepidisphaerales bacterium
ACCATCGAGCGCCACGATGGCCACTCGCGCACGATATCGACCGTCATCGGTCGGTGTCGAAACGTCCACGAATGAATAGCCCCTGTAGATGCGTCTCGAATTCACTGATTCCCTCCCAAGAGAAAATTTTCTCCGATGGGACGAGCTCCGGGGGGACCGTGCGTCCGCGGCAACTAACCATTCGTTACGAATACACGAGCGGTTACGTGTGAGCGGTTCAGATTTGGGGAGTGCGGGGCTAAGAACACGCTACTTCACCGCCCGGACTGGTATGAAAATGTGCATGCCTGTCTCATTCCACGATCACGCCACGCATGGCCGTGTCGTGCCCCTGCCCGCTGTCCGTCGGAAGGTGGCGGACGTCTCTTAGCGTCGCAGCCAACTCCTCCGTCAGACGCTGAATCGATTCCCTCTCGCCGGGGCAGGCCGTATAGGCCTCGACCAGTTGCTGTTGCAGCTCAAGGTATCGGCTGACCAGTTGATTGCGATTCACATCTGTTTCTGGTGGTGGCATGCAGCGTATCGCTACGCCTGGGAGTGGTCAGGAGGAAAGTCGTCGAGCTCCATTGCTCCGACCGTACTCCCAGACTTCGCTTGATAGCGCCGCTGACTAGGCTGTCAAGCCCAGCGCGCAGTTGCCGCCGCCTATTGCCCGGTCCAGTGGAGGCATCGGTTCTTCAAAAGGGTTCCGGTGATCAATCAATCACGCTGTCTCGACTTTGTTAGCCTCGCGCTCGGGGGTTCGAAGAGCAACCGCGTGAGTCCCGCTGCCCACCTGGACGAGCCGGGGCTCGGCGGGCAGGATCGCGATTGGTGTTGCGATAAATTGAAGTTGCTCCGCGACGGAACGTGCCGGACACAACTGGTCAAGCGAATCATGGGTGCCGACGAGTTCTCGCATCATGATGTAGTCGAGACCGCGTAAAGGGCCGCGCTCCCGCAGCACCGACTGGCGATAATTCTCGGCAGCTTCGTGCCGCAACAAGCCTGTGGTTTTGTAAAGCCACGGATGCTGGTGGTCGAGTATGCCGACATAAAGACCTGTCGTTCCATAGGTCAGGTCCACGTGCAACGCGCTGAATGCCGTCAGGCCGCTGACCGCGATGCAGGTCAGGCCGACAAGCAGAAGGCCGAGACCGAAGACGGCCAACACCCGGGTCCAGCCAGCCTCGACGCCGCCAAGATCGCCGATCGCGAAGCCGATACAGGCCATCGCAATGAGCAGTGCACCAACCCAGAGACCGTGACGAGCCCAAGTGGACCGCGGCCGCGTCGGACAGCGAATGAACTCGCTCTCCAGAACACCAAGCTGGGCATCGGCGAGACCAGCCATTTCTCGAGCACTGCCGCGTTCGCTCTGGACCGAGATCCGCTCGGTCCAACGGGCGAATTCGGTTCCAGCTGGCATCGCGGTCCTCGACGGCGCGTAGAACTCTCGCGCTTGCATCAGGCGTTCCCTACCGATCAGAGAGCCGTCCAGGAGATAGTCGAGTATTGCCACGTTGATTCCCCTTGCTGTGGAGACGGTACCGACACGAGTCATTGCCGGGCTATTTGGCAGGGATGCGTCGTTCGCCCCGCCACCGTCGAAGGCAAACTCTAGATCGTCACAGTGCGCTGCAGGCCCCCTGGCTGCGGGGGTACACGACAGGTGGCGTGCGAAACAAGTCACGCGGCGGCCATTTCGTAGGTCCCGTCCGACCGCTCGTCGTCTGGACCTCAATCGGAAGCTGATTGCGGCTCCCGGCGCTTATGAAAGTGTTGGCGGGCAGCAGCTCGGTCATTGCGCGAGGCGCAAAACCATCCCAGTTGCCCCGCCCGCCCTTCACCAACTTGTCGAACTCATCATCGCGAGCCGCGGTGTCGTTCCAGCAGCGGCGAGATTTGACAACGTTGGGGATGACTTCGAGAGAACGTGTTGTGGCTAGCGCGGTCGCCAGTACCTTCGGTGCTGCTGCCTTTCGGGGCGTCTGTAGATGCGACGCAGGCGGAAGATAGTGAACGATGCGGCGAGAAGGAGTGCGCTGAACGTGAGGCCGAGATCGGAGTTGCTGATCAAGCCTGACGCAAGACCAACTACGACATACGGGTACGGGGAGACTTCGTACCACAAGGTTTCCAGGATCATGCGGTGCTCTCACCCGGAACGGTTTCAGCGAAGTCGCCTAAATCTAGGTGAAGAACTTCTTCAGCGTACGGAAGGTCCATGCTCGCCGAAAAGGCCAGCGTGGTTCGGATCGCCCGTTGCAACCTGTCGGCAGGTTCCGTTGAGGGCGGGTCAGCGCACGTACCGCACGTGTCACAGTAAAGGTCATCGCATACCATTCATTGAACTGAAAACTTGGCCGGACTGCACGCCGGCGAGTCATGGTGAGTTGTGAGAATAGGTAAGCGCGCGCCAATGTGCAATCCTCTGGCCTGGTCCCTTCTCTGCGCATATGCCGTTCTCCTGGGAGCCGAAGTAAATGCCGAGCTCGAACGGCAAACCCGCCAAGACACGACCGTCGGGGGCGAAAAGCCATCGGGAACCCGCGGTGCTAACGCCGCGGACACGCTCGGTGACTCAGTGCTTCTTGATTAGCGACGAACCTCAGCAGGCTCACCTGGTGAGCTACCGAGGGTTGAAGATGGGTTCACCGCTACAGGAGGTGAACCGTGAAGATGAACAGAGTGCAATTTCAGCCTGGCCTCTCGATGGCCGAGTTCATGGATCGATACGGCAGTGATGACAAGTGCGAGACGGCGCTGCTCGAATCGCGCTGGCCGGGCGGGTTTGCGTGCCCGGCGTGCGGCTGCGGCCACAGCAGTTCGTTTCGCCGCGAGGGGCGGCTGTACTTCCAGTGCACGGCCTGCCGGCAACAATGCAGCGTCATCAGCGGCACGATCTTCGAGGCGACCAAGTTGCCTCTGTCGCGCTGGTTCCTGGCCATGCACCTGCTGACCCAGTCCAAGAACAACGTGGCGGCCCTCGAGTTGATGCGCCACCTGGGTGTTTGCTACAAGACCGCCTGGCTCATGAAGCACAAGCTCATGGAGGTCATGCGCGTGCGCGAGGACACCCGGCTGCTCGACGGCCGGGTGGAGATCGACGACGCCTACCTGGGCGGGGAGCGCTCGGGCGGCAAGGCCGGGCGCGGCTCGGAGAACAAGGTGCCGTTCGTCGCCGCGGTGCAAACGACGCCCGACGGCCAGCCGCAGCTCGTCTGTCTGCGCCAGCAGCCGTTCACGCACGAAGGGGTGGGAGAGTTCGCCGCGCGCTCCATCGCCCCGTCGGCCACGGTGGTCTCCGACGGCCTGTGGTGCTTCGGCGCGGTGCAGCTGGTCGGTGCCGACTACGAGCGCGTCGTCACCGGTGGCGGCAAGGCCAGCACCAAACTGCCGCAGTTCGGCGCGGTCAATACCGGTGGTTGTCAAGCCAGTTGTCGCGTGGGAATGAAGGTCAAGCAGTCTTTCGATCGATGATTTTCTGGTCGTTTGGTTTCTCCGGATTGAGGTGAACTTGCGCGACGGAGGTCCAGTTGCGGGTGGCTCCCGACCACCGACGGGGATGTCGATCGCGAGCTGCTGCGTAGACGGCGTCCCGGGCGCGCAACAGCGATTGATCGAGCTGCTGATGGCGCTGCTCGGGCGTCACGAAGCCGATCGCGCTGTGCCGGTGCTCCTGGTTGTACCAATGCACGAGCTGCGTTACCCAGCGACGCGCCTGCAACAGGCTTTGCAGCGGTTTGACTGGCAGTTGTGGTCGGTACTTGAGGGTGCGGAACAAGGCCTCGGAGAACGGGTTGTCGTTGCTCACCGCGGGCCGGCTGCGGGAAGCCGCCACACCCAGACGCTGCAAGGTGGCCAGCATCGTCTCGCCCTTCATCGGCGCGCCATTGTCGGAGTGAACCGTCAGCTGCTGCGGCGCGATATGCTGACGCGCGCAGATGTCGGTCAACAACTGGCTAGCCCGGTCTGCGCTTTCGTTGTCGTACACCTGCCAGCCGACGATCTTGCGGCTGAACAGATCGACGAACAGGTAGAGGTAGAAGTAGCTGCCGCGCACATCGGTAGGCAAGTAGCTGATGTCCCAGCAATAGATCTGGTCGGGACGGGAGGCCACCAGCGCGCGGGGTCGGCTTCGTGGTTGCGACACACGTTCAGCACGGCGGTGCGTCAGTTGTCCCGCACCACGCAAGAGTCGATACAGGGTCGATTCGCTGGCCACGAAGCGGCCCTGGTCGGCCAGGCGCGGCACGATCTGACTGGGCGGAAGGTCTTTGAACTCCTCGCTGTTGAGCAGGGCCAGCGCGGCTTGGCGCTCGGTGTCGCTCAGCCGGTTCGGCGGCGGCGTAGCGATGCGTTTGGTGCTCGCACGCAGGTCGCCGTCATCGCCGGCCGCGGGCCGCTGCCAGCGCTGCACGGTGCGCTCGCTTAGGCCGATCTGTGCGCAAGCGGGCCGCAGCCGCGAACCGGCATCGCAGGCCTCGGTGAGAAGGGCGAGCAGAGCTCGACGCTCAGACAGGGAACTCATGTTTCCCCGTCCTCCCAGAACGCCTGGAACTTTTTTTGGAGCACCAGCAAGGCTGCGGCTTCCGCCAGCGCCTTGTCTTTTCGGCGCAGGTCGCGCTGCAGTCCCTCGTTGCGAGTCTGCAGCTCGCGCAGGGCCACCTTGGACTCGCGCGACTCGAGCGAGGCGACCGCGCAGAACGCGTCGCGCCAAGTGATCAGCTGATGCTCGAAGAGGCATTTTTCACGGCACCAGGCATGCAGCGCGACACCCGACAGGCCGTGGGTCTGGTGCAAGGCGAGCAGGCGCTGGGCGGCGCTCCAGGACTCGGCCGGCAGTTCGCTGGGCAATTCGGCCGTGGGAGACGCCACCGCGACGCCGGCATTCGATCGCGCCCACCACTTTCTCAGCGTGCCAGCAGACATGTTCAGTTCCTCGGCGATATCGCGCACGCTGCGCGTGCCGCGCTGCCGGACTTTGCTCAGGGCTTGCTCTCGGAACTCGTCGGAATGATGGTTTCGGTTCATGGGTTGGGCCTCCGTGTAAATCAAGGAAGCGACAACTAGTCTGACTCAGGGGGCTACCGGCCCCCAATCTCCGCAGCGATCGTGAGCAGCTCTTGGGGCGTGGGCTTGTCCCAATCGGCACCCTTGAAGAATCGGATCAGTTCGCCCGTAACCATCGGGTG
>JBBSLV010000306.1:0-5175 GCA_038233535.1 Tepidisphaerales bacterium
CGCGCAGTGCGCCCTGGGCACAAACTATCTTGCCGTGTGCGACGAGAGCGGGCGCGAAGGCGCCGCCGCCGCCGAGGGCATCCGCTCGATCCTGCGCGGCGAACGCGATCGGTTCGGTCTCGAATACACCTGCCACTCGCCCGACGAGCAGCGGTGGTTCGCCATGCGCGTCACGCGCTTCAGCGGCGAGGGGTGCATGCGGCTGGTCGTCTGCCACGAGAACATCACCCAGCGCAAGCGCAACGAAGCCCTCCGGCGCGAGCAGGGCAGCCTGCGCGGCGCGGTGACGGCGATGGAACAGGTGCTGGGCGTCGTCGGGCACGAGCTGCGCACGCCGCTCGCGGGCCTGCGCGCCATGAGCGAGTTCCTCCTCACCGACGGCGCCCGCGACACGGAAGAGGCGACGCAGTTCCTCGGTGCAATGAACGAAGAGGTCGTCCGCATGGGCGACACCGTCGATCAGCTTCTCGAAGCCGCCCGGCTTAACAGCGGGCGCGCGAGGTGGAACTGGTCGGAGTTCCCGCTGCGCCAGGTCTGCGAGGGTGCGATGGACACGGTTCGGCAGCTCGTTGACAAATCGCGCGTGACGATCACGTGCGAGGTTCAGCCGGCGGACGCGGCGATGCGCGGCGACCCCGAGGCGATCCGCCGGCTCGTGCTCAACCTCGCGGGCAACTCGCGCAAGCACACGACGGACGGCGAAATTCGCGTGGCCATCCACGCGTGCGCCGACGACGAGGGGGACTGGGTTGAGCTGCGCGTGAGCGACACGGGAACGGGCATCGCGCCGGAAATCGTCGCGCGGCTGGGGGAACCATTCGCGCTGAACTCCGGGATCGTCGGCGCCAACCACGTGAGCGGCACGGGGCTGGGGCTGGCGATCTGCAAGGGCGTCGCCGCGGCGCACGGGGGGGCGATCAGCATCGAATCCGCTTCCGGCCGCGGCACCATCATGACCGTCCGGTTGCGCGCCGACCTGGGTGGACCGGCGTGCGGGGGCGGCAAGAGCCTGGTTTCAAATTCAACCACCACCGACTCACCCCCAGTCGTTCGCCAACAGGCAGAGGTGTTCGCATGAGCACGATCCTGATCGTCGATGACATGGCCATTTTCCGCGACCCGATCGCGGCGAGCCTCCGTTTGGCGGGCTACGAGACCATGGCCGCGCCCAACGGCAAGGACGCGCTGGCGCTGATCGCCAGGCAGCGGCCCGATCTCGTGCTGCTCGACCTGGCCATGCCCGTCATGGACGGCATGACCATGCTCGCCGCGTTGCGCCGCACGCCGGGCGGGGCGAAGATCCCCGTCATCCTCCTGACGGCGGCGGCGGAGAAGCGACTGGTGTTGCAGGCGGCGCATTTGGGCGTCGGGGACTACCTGCTGAAGTCGCGATTTTCGCTGACGGAGCTGCTGGCGCGGGTGAAGAAGCATCTGGACAAACCCGGCGACACACCGGCTGAAGCCGCCGCGCCGAGTGGCGGGAAGACGAGTGGAGGGAAGGGTTCGCCCGGTTCTGCCGTCGCGTCTGAAAAGTCCGTGGCGCCGGCGTCGCGGGACGCAATGGACATCCCCAAGCTGCTCACGCGCGAGGAATGCCTCAAGCGCGCTGAAGCGGCGATGGACGCGCGATCTCTCTCGGGCGTGGCGGCGCAGGTGATTTCGCTGGCGGCGTCGCCGCGCGGGGATCTCGAGGAGCTCGCGTCGCTCATCGGTCGCGATCCGGCGCTGTCGGCGCGCGTGCTTCAGGCGGCCAACAGCGCCGCGTACGTCTCCAATCGCGGGCCTGTCACCAACATCCCCGATGCGGTCCGGCAGGTCGGGTGCTCGACCATCCGCGGCATCGCCAGCACCGTCGGCATCTACGAGGCCATGCCCGGTGCGGCCGATCCCGGCTTCAACCCCATCCGAAGCTGGCAACACTCGTTCGCCGTCGCCACGCTTTGCGAGCAACTGTGCCTCTCGGCCCGCCCGGAAATGGGCGGCACGGCGCACATCGTCGGGTTGTGCCACGACCTGGGCGAGATCCTCTTCCGCACGCACTTCGCCGCCGAGTACAAGCAGGTGCTCGAGGTCCGCGCCCGCACGGGCCAATCGCTCCCATATGTCGAGCGGCAGATGCTGGGCATGCCCCACGGGGAACTCGTCCGCACGATCATCCGCAAGATGGGGCTGCCCGACGTCATCCGCTTGGCGATCGAGACGTTCCACGGCGACGACGCCGAAAATAGCACCGACCCGCTCGTGCGCATCATGCGGGTGGCCGAGGTGTATGCGAACGGGGTGGGGCTTGCGTCGAGCGGCTTGTCGCTCCTGCGCCCGCTCACGCGCAACGAGTGCCGCGCCGCGACGGGGCTGGAGAAGCCCAGCGCGCCCGACAGCCAGCAGTTCCGCGCCGAAATCTACGCCCTGACGGCGATGCTCGCGCGGCTGTCGGCGTCGCAGGAGCGCGAGCTGATGGTCCCGCTGCACCCGCGCGGCAACGCGCGCGTGTGGATGGCGCGCGAGGCGGGGTTCACGTCGTTCGACCCCGTGGCCGCGGCGCTGGAGATGTTTGCCGCCGAGGTCACGATCAAGGACCGGTTGCCCGCGACGGCCGCGGAGCTGGGGGAACACACCGCCATCGCCGTCGTCACCCGCACCCCCGCCGTCAATGGGCTGCTCGCCGCCGACATCGACCGCGCCGCGTCGCTGGGGGCGCCGAAGCTGCCAGTCCTGTGGTTGTGCGCCCGCCCCGAGGGCGCGTTGCAGACGCCGATCGCGCCGATGCCCGCGTCGATCACGCTGAACCGCATCGCGGAATTCCTCGCGACGGCGTCAACGTCCGCGCCCGCGCTCGCGGCGTGAGGCGTGAGGTTGCATTCTCGACAAAAACCAGTCGCTGAAGCGACCTCGCCACTGACGGAGACGCGCGTTCCGTCCGGTTGGCGAGACCCGCTTTAGCGGGCGGGTCACTCTCCCCGTAGAATGCTGATCATGCTCGTCGCCCTCACCGGAGCCACCGGTTTCGTCGGAAGTTTCACCGCCCGCGCCCTCTGCGCCCGCGGTCACACCGTCCGCGCCCTCGTCCGCGCTTCCAGCCGGCGCGAGCACATCGCCCCGCACATCACCGAATGGCGCGAAGGCGAACTCCACGACCCGCAGGCATTAGCCGGCCTCGTCGCCGGCGCAGAAGTCGTCATCCACAATGGCGTCGACTGGTCCGTCCGCGAGATTCCCACGCTCAACTTCGAGCGCAACGTCCTGGGATCCCTGCGCTTGCTCGAAGCCGCGCGACAGGCGAACGCCCAGCAGTTCTGCTTCGTCAGCTCCGTCGCCGTCTACCACACGATTCTCGAAGATCGCCCGCTCGACGAGAATCATCCGACCTGGCCCAACTCCACGTACGGCGCGTACAAGGCGGCGATCGAGCCGCACCTGCTCGCGTACCACCAGACGTACGGCATGAACACGAGCAGTTGGCGTCCCGCCGCCATCTACGGCGTCGACCCGAACCTTTCGCGCTCGCAATGGTTCAACCTGATCCAGACGGCGAAGCAGGGCGGCCAGGTCGCGACCGCGCAAGGCGGCAAGATCACCCACGTCCAGGACGTCGCCGACGCCCTGGCGCTGGCGGTGGGCGATGAATCCGTCGCCGGCGAGTTTTACAACCTCGTCGACGGCTACCTGTACTGGCAGACCGCCGCGGAGATCGCGAAGGAGCTGACGGGGTCGAACGCGACGATCGAGGACCGCAAGGGGTCCGGTCCGAAGAATCAGTTCGACACCCGCAAAGCGATCGCTTTCTTCGAGCGACATGGCAACCCCACCGCGCTGCGCCGCGGTCAGGAGGGCGTGCGCGAGTACGTCGAGGAGCTGCTCCGCAACTTGTAAGATGACGGCGCATGCCCCTTGATTGCGAGATGGTCACGATGCAGCATTCAAAATATTCGGTCATCGATGTGATCGCGGTCGGAGCCGTTTGCCTGATGCTGCTCGGCGCGGGCCTGCCCGTGCTGGCGCGTACCCGTGAGTACGCGGGGAACATCAAATGCGCCTCGAACCTGAAGCAGATCGGCGTGGCAATCCTCTTCTATTCCAACGCGAACCGCGGCACGTATCCGCGCACGCGTGCCGATGACGATGCCTCATCCTGGACCGAATACTCCGGGGCAATGGCGGCCGACCCGTTCGCCGAGGACGGGCCGAAGCCCAACGACATCACCGCCGCGATGTTCCTCCTGCTCCGCACGCAGGAGATTACGCCCGAGGTTTTCGTCTGCCCGCTTACCAGCACGATCCTCCCATGGGACTACGGCGCCGCCGGCACAGCGAAGCTCCGCTCGAACTTTCCGAGCGGCCGCCACCTGGGTTACAGCTACATCAATCCGTACCCCAGCGCAGCCGCGAAGAAGCGGGGGTTCCTGCTGAACAACTCGATCTCCGCCGAGTTCCCGGTCATGGCCGACATGAACCCGGGCGGGGCAGATCTGTTAAAGGTCGGCTATGATGCGCCTCAGGCCGCGATGAAGCGAGTGAACTCGAGGAATCACTACCGCGGCTACGGGCAGGCCGTGATGTTCGGTGACGGCCACGCTGAGTTCTTACGAACTCCGTTCGTCGGCGTGCAACGCGACAACATTTACACGTACGGCAGATCGGACGCCACGTCCGGCGGCGAGGGCATCGTCGGCTCCCCTCACGATGCGAATGACAGCATCCTCCTGCCCGTCGCGACGATCGACCCCGGCTCGGCTGCGTACCCCCCGTGGGACCGGCCACGCTGGCACAAATATGCCGCGAGCACCGCGGTGGGCGCGACCGCATTCGTGGTCGGCATTCTCGTGCTAGTCCGCCGGGACCGGCTGCGCAACCAAAGCCCGGTACAGGACGCCTGATGCCTGTCACGGCGATTTTGGAGGCGGTGAGGATCGAACCTCGTGCGTATTATTGCAAACGCCTCTATCAAGGCGGTCCATGAGCAAACATCACACTCAATCGCCCAAACAGTGTGCGCTTTGCGGCAAGCCGATCGCGACGGCCCGGCTGAAGGCGTTGCCCGGCGTGACGATCTGCGTGGCGTGCGCGAAGGAAAACCCGCCGCGAGTCGATGCGCGCAAGTTCGATCTCAGCGAATCTAGTCCGATCGATCGCACCGGCTTCGCCCGTTCGGATTAGCGCGCCGAGCCGTCGCATCCG
>JBBSLV010000307.1:0-5167 GCA_038233535.1 Tepidisphaerales bacterium
GTCTTGGGCATCTCGTCGATCAGCGCCCCGCTATGGAAGCTGATGACCCCCATGCGGTCCTGGAGCGGCTTGCCGTTTTTCGGATCAGACAGTTTGCGGAGCTGCTCGTCGAGCGACGCCTGGAGCGTCTCGCCGGGGAACTGGCGGACCTGCGCGGTCGATTCGCTGATGTCGCGGAGGACGATGACTTCCAGGTTCGTGTTCGTCCGCGTCCACCGCACCCCGCCGATGATCATGATGAACAGCAGCAGCACGGCGCAGCGAATACCGATCGCCACCCACTTGCGCACCGGGCCCAAGCCATTGAGCGAGCGCATCCCAAGCAGCACGATCGGCGCGGCCAGCGCCAGGAAGATCAGCGCCGCCTGCCAATAGGTGAGATATTCCAGCCGCAGCGGGAACTGGAAGGCGGCGAGCGAGGATGGAATGTTCGGGACGTTCACGAGATGCAACTGGCGTTCAACCGAATGTGTCGCGAGCGTCCGCGACGGGGACAATTACGATGCTTTCATCCTACCCCCTCTCCCGGTACTCCGGGAGAGGGTTGGGGTGAGGGTGATGTCGAGCGTCAAGCACCGTTAGCAGTTCGAGATCACCCTCATCCTAACCTTCTCCCGGAGTACCGGGAGAAGAGACCAGATCAAAACTCAAACACCTGCAACCGGTTGTTCCCCGCGTCCACCGCGACGACGCGATCGTCACGATCGACAGCAACCCCACAAGGATAGGCGAGTTGACCCGGCTCATGTCCCCCTAAACCCCACGTCTTCAGTCCGGTGCCGGTTTTTTTGTCGATGAGCTGCACGCGATTGTTGCCGAACTCGCAGACGATCAGCCGCCCGCGCGAATCCTGGGCCAGTCCGTAGGGAAAGCGGAACTCGCCCAGATCCGAGCCGCGCTTTCCGAGATTGCGAACGAACGAGCCGTCGGTCTTGAACACGTTGATGCGGTGGTTCGCATGGTCGGTGATGTAGACGAGGTTTTCATCGGCGTCGATCACCATGGCCTGCGGGCGCATGAACTCACCGTCGCCCTGGCCGAACCTGCCGAACTGGTAGAGGAATTCGCCAGTGGGCGTAAAGACCTGCACGCGATCGTTGTCCCCGTACTCGGCGACGAAGACGTTGCCTTGTGCGTCGAAGTCGATGTCGGTCGGATAAATGAACTGCCCCGGCGCGTGCCCCTGCGTGCCCCATCGGCGGATCTCCTCGCCTTGCGGGGTGTACACGATTACGCGGTGATAGTGGGTGTCGGGGACGTACACGTTGCCGTCGGGACCGATCGACACCCCGACGGGTTTGCCCGCCGCATGCTCGGGCATGCGCCATTCGTTGAGCGGGTTGCCCCGGCGGTCGAGGTGCTGGACGCGCGCGAGCCGGTCGATGACGTAGAACGTGTCGCCCTTCGCGTCGTAACCGATCGCGCGCGGGTAAACGAGCTGCACGGGCGTCCGACCGGGCTCGCACCAGATGGCGTCGGGCTTGGAACCGTCGCCGCAACCGGGAAGGGTGAAGACGAGGATGGAAGAGAAAGGATAGAGGATAGCGCGGAGAGTTCTTCGCCCTCCTCGATTCTCCATCCTCCATCCTCGGCTTTGTGAAAGAAACACGAGCCCCAACGCGAGCGTCGTCAGGAGCAGAACGATGCCCACGAGCAGCAACGAGCCTTCGATCATCGCGTCGTACCGGAGCATGTGGACCCACGTCATGAGCAGGGGCGTCAACATCGGCGGGCGCTGGGGCGCGAGCAGGACGGTCGCGGGGACTTCGGAGAGGGACAGAATCGCCACGAGCACCGCCGACGCGCCCAGAAGGGGCCAGGCGAGCGGCCAGATCACACTTCGCGCGGTCTGGACGAATCCCGCGCCGTCGAGGGCGGCGAGGTCGCGCAGCTCGCGCCACGATCTCCCCCACGTCGCCCCCGCGGCGGCCAGCGCGATCCACCCGAACCGGCCGACGTAGGCCATCACGACGATGCCCGGGCCGTTGTACACCTCGCTCAGCCACGACCGATTGTAGAGCCGGATCAGCGCGATGGCGAGCAGTTGCCCCCCGATAAGGAACGTCGCGAGCGTGAGGAGGGTGACGCCCGGAACCCGGCGCACGGAAGCCCACATCGCGGCGCCCATCACGAGCAGTCCTGTCATGCCGGCGATGAGGAGGGATCCGGAAATCTGCGGGGCGAACGCATCGAGCACGCCCAGCGGGTCGAACGTGACGCGCAGGGCGAGGAAAAGGGAAGCGAGGGGCGTGATGAGGGTGATCGCGAGGATGATCAGCGCGCCGATCGTCGCCCAAGTCGGCGCGTTGAGCGATGCCGGCCAGGGGCCGGGGTCGAGCGAGTCGGAGGCGTGATGACGACGGACAAGAAGGTAAGCAAGGAGTGAAAGCCCCGCGATGACCATAAGCAGCGGCAGCGACACCGCCACCGCCGCCGCCGCCCGGGCGCGCTGGTCGGGAAATAAATAGCTCCCGTCCCTATTTATTTCCCTGTTTATTGCCCCGGATCCGTTGATTTCGCCGGGAGATAAATAGGGACGGGAGCTATTTATTTCCTTTGCTGAACCCTGAACCCCGAAACCTGGACCTTCTCCCCCGCCGCCCATCGGGGCGGTGATGGGGTTGTCGGGGGAGGCGAAGGCGCCGGTCTCGAAGACCATTCTCAGCTCCGTGGCGATGACGCTGATGCCCGTCGGCTCATAGACCGCGAACTCCTGCATGGCGAGGACCGCGACGATGGCCGCGCCGGCGACGAGTGGCGCGAGCAACTGGCGGAACGTGATGCGCCACAACACGCCGTCGAGCAGCGCCTGCTGCTGCACCTGCGCGTCGGCGCGACGCAATGCGATCCCGACGACGGCAGCGGGGATCGGCCAGAGCCACGTCGCCAGCGACCAGACGCAGCGGGCGACGTCTTTGAAGCCCCCGGGCGTTGGCATTTCTTCGATCACGCCGCGCGCGCAGAGCATGCGGATGAACTGTGACCAGCCGTAGGCGTAAACGATCGACGGAAGCAGAAGTGACACCGGCAGCGCCAGCCAGAGGAGTTTTGAAACAAATCCCCGCCCGCGCCCGAGTACGAGGGCCGCGGGAAGCGCCAGCAGCGTCGCGAGAATGGCAACGACGCCGTTGTAGAGCAGCGTGCGCGCGAGCAGTTCGGCGCGGAAGGAATTGAGTTTCGCTTCGACGAGGACCGTGGGGTTGGACAGGATTTGCCAGAGCATCCAGGCGAGGGGGAGGCCGCCGCACAGGATCACGAGGAGGAGGACGGGGAGCGCGAGGAGCGACGCGGCGCGGTTGTTTTCTGCGCTTTCCCCTGCGCGCGGACCACTCGGTGGGTTCACTCCCGCCCCTCAAGGATCGCCGTCGCTTCACGGACCGCGCGGGGCATCGTTTTCGCCACCAGCGCGAAATCCACTTCCATCGGTTTCACCTTTCCCGATGCGATGTCGCGCACGCTCCAGCCGACGAACTTCAAATCGAGCATTTTCCGCTCCACCTCCGTCGACAGGAGGTAGTCGATCAGTTGCCTGGCCGCATCGGTGCGCTGCGCGCCGGTCACCAGGCCGACCGTCGTCGGAACCATCAGCGTGCCGAACGCGGGCTGATCGGGGAGGATCGCTTCAATCTCCCCACCGTTTTCGACGACGGCGGCGACGTCGTCGTTGTCGGTGAGGCACGCGTCGATCGAACCGTTGGCGACGGCCTGGGCGACGACGGAGTTCCCCCCGAGCAGCTTCACGCCATTGGCGCGCAGCTCGTGGAAGTACTTTCGCGCCTGCTCGTCGCCCCACAGCACATACAGCGCCGCGACGTGCCCGCCCGTCGTGCCGGCGGTGGGCCTGGCGATGGCGACGCGGTCTTTCAGCGATGGGTCGCGCAGGTCAAAGATCGACGTGAGCTTCGGGCCGTCCGGGCGCACTCCGATCACACGGGCGCGCAGCCCGTTGCTCGCCCAGCGATGCCGCGGGTCTTTGAACTGCGCGGGAACGTCTTTCGCCGACGACGATTCGTACGGCTGGAGCAGCCCCTCCTCGGCGAGGTTGATCGTATGGAACGGCTCGTTGCTCCAGAACACGTCGGCCTGCGGGTTGCCCTTCTCCGCGCGGACGCGCTCGGCCAACCCGACGCTCTTCGTCGCCTCGGCGTCGGTCACAAGCACGACCCTCACCCCCGTTGTGGCTTCGAAATCCTTCACCACGGCGACGGCGTAGGGCTGATCGATGCTGGTGTAGAGGACGACTTCGTTTTCGCTGGAACTGGGCTGACCGCAGCCGCAGAAGGACAAGATTGAACCGCAGATGAACGCAGATAAACGCAGATACGAGAAAGGAAGTTTCTTTTTGGTTTTATCCGCGTTCATCTGCGTTATCTGCGGTTCAAAATTCTTCTATTTCGCTTCTTCCTGGATCGTTTCGAAATAGCCTTTGACGACTTTTTGGGCCTGTCGGCTGATGCGCTCCTGGTCGACTTCGTCGGTCTGCTCGCTGAGGGCGGCGGCGGCAACTTCCGAAAGTTTGGCCCGGCTTTCGCCCTTGATCGACTTGTCCTTCACGAGCGTGTTGGCGAGGATCGCGCCGGTCTCGATGTCCTGGGACTGGCTGATCTCCTGCTGGACCTGGTACGGCGCCTGGGCCTTGTACGTGCGATCGCCCGCGCCCTGCCCGCCCTGATTGGCGCCGGCGGGGGCGGCCTGGCCTTGCCACGGCTGGTTCTGGTCCTTCCCATTGGCCGCGACGTCCCCGCCTTGCCACACGCCCTGTTGATCGTTCTGACCCTGGCCCTGCTGGTTGCCGTTGCCGTTGAGGTTCCCCGCGGCCTGCTGGGCGGCCCGGGCCATCGCCTGCTGGGCCGCCTGGACCTGCTGGGCATCCCCCTGCACCGCCTGCATCTGCTGCAACTGCTGCTGCATCTGCGCCATCGCCTGCTGCATGCCCTGCTGACCGCCAGGCTGTTGACCAGGCTGCTGTCCCGGTTGCTGACCAGGCTGCTGTCCCGGTTGCTGACCAGGCTGCTGTCCCGGTTGCTGACCGGGCTGTTGACCCGGTTGTTGACCAGGTTGCTGCCCTGGTTGCTGACCCGGTTGCTGGCCGGCTTGCGCGCCCTGCTGCATCGCCTGCGCCATCTGCTGGGCGGCCTGTGCCATCTGCTGCGCCTGCTGCTGGGCA
>JBBSLV010000308.1:0-5157 GCA_038233535.1 Tepidisphaerales bacterium
TACCTGACCGCCTCATCCCAGCTTCGGCCGCAAAGCTCGATGAGCTTCTCGGTAATCGCCCGGTTCGTCTGCTCGTTGTTCCCGCCCACGTTGTAGACGCTGCCGGGCTCGGCCTTTTCCAGCACGGTCAGGATGGCGTCGCAGTGGTCGCTCACATGCAGCCAGTCGCGGATGTTCATCCCGTCGCCGTAGAGCGGCACCTGCTTGCCCTCCATCAGGTTGGTGACGAACAGCGGGATCATCTTCTCCGGAAAATGGTACGGCCCGTAGTTGTTGCTGCACCGCGTGATGAGCACCGGCATGTCGAACGTGTGAAAGTATGACCGCACGAGGCAGTCACCGGCGGCCTTGCTGGCGCTGTACGGGCTGTTGGGCTGGAGCGGGGTTTCTTCCGTGAACTTGATCTCGGGTCTGTCCTCGGGAAGTGTGCCGTAGACTTCGTCGGTACCGACCTGGAGGAACTTCCGGACGTTCTTCGCCCGCGCCACGTCGAGCAGCACCTGCGTGCCGACGACGTTCGCCTGCACGAACGGCCCGGAGCCCATGATCGAGCGATCGACGTGGCTCTCGGCGGCGAAGTGAACGACCTCGGTCACGCCGTGATCGTCGAACGCCGCCGCGACCATGTCGGGGTCGCAGATGTCGCTTTTGATGAACGTCACGCGGCCGTCGTCGAGCAGCCCCGCGAGGTTCGCGAGATTGCCGGCGTACGTGAGCTTGTCGAAGGCGACGAGCTTCACGCTCTCGCCGCGCGAATGAAGCATCCGCACGAAGTTCGACCCGATGAAGCCGGCGGCGCCGGTGACGAGGATGGTTCGCATAAGATTCTGGTAGGAAGTTGCTACTACGCCGCGCTGACGGGCGTCAATTGATAGACCTTGGCGAGCTTCGATGCAGTTGACCAGTCACCTCGCCGCAGTGCCAGTCGGACTTTATCCAGCTTTCGCACGTCATCGGCGGACAGGTACGGCGACCACCCGTCGTCGGTGAAGATCAGATCGATCTCGACCTCGGCCGCGTACCCGTTCTCATGAACGAGCTTCCGATGTTTTCGCCTCGTTTCCATCATCGCCTCCGCGTGTCAGGGCCACGAGTACGACATCCCGGTAAACCGAACCGTACGAATCTGGGCTGATCACGAGTGCAGGATGCAGTTTGAACTGGCTCAGATCGGTGAACGGATAACTGACCAAAACGACCCCGCCCGTTTTACATGTCGTTGAAGACGTCGTCATCGGGGTTATCCCATGCCTTTGCGAGCGTCTGCTCGAGCGATGCCAGGTATCCCGGATCTTCGCTCTGCCAATCATCAAGCTCGAATAGAACGAGGACTTCTCCAACCGGCAGCGATTCCATGCCTTCCGGAAGCACCACGTGCTTCCCGTCGAATTTGGCTTTAACAGCAATCATGGTTGCTCTCTCATTGATGTCCATCGTGCTCGATACGGACAAGTCCGACGGCTGCTACGCCGCATTCACAGGCATCATCCGATAAACTTTTGCGAGCACTCACGGCCCTTTGCCGTAGTTCGGAGAATCCTCGACGACGATTGCGTCATCAACACCCGCCATGACCTCATTACCGACCAGACCGTACTCCATTAACTCGTCGTAGGCATGATCGGAGACGCGCACGTTGCCGTCGCGAATCAACGCCTGAATCTTCGTCAGCGTCTCGTTCATTCTATCCGCTATTGCGCCCCCGCGTCGCGCAGGACGCGGATCAGGTACTGCCCGTACTCGCTCTTGCCCGCGGCGTCGGCAAGCTTTCTCAGTTGAGCGGCGTCGATGAATCCTTTCGCGAATGCGATCTCCTCGATGCACGCGACCTTCAGCCCCTGCCGCTCTTCCAGCGTCTGCACGAACACGCTGCTGCTCAAGAGCGAGTCGTACGTCCCGGTGTCCAGCCACGCGATCCCCCGGCCCATGCACTGGACCTGGAGCTTGCCCTGGTCGAGATACGCGCGGTTCACGTCGGTGATCTCGTATTCCCCGCGCGCCGACGGCTTCAGGTTTTTCGCGATATCGACGACGGAACCATCGTAAAAGTACAGCCCGGTGACGGCCCAGTTGCTCTTGGGCGCCTTCGGTTTTTCTTCGATGCTCAGGGCTTTGTGCTGCTTGTCGAAGTCGATGACGCCGTAGCGCTCGGGATCCTTCACCTGGTAGGCGAAGACGCGCGCGCCCGATTCGAGCGTGGCGGACTCCTCGAGCATTCTGGCCATGTCGGCGCCGTAGAAGATGTTGTCGCCGAGGATGAGGCAGACGGGTGAGTCGCCGATGAAGTCCGCGCCGAGAACGAACGCCTGCGCGATGCCGTTTGGCTGCGCCTGCGCCTTGTAGACGAAGCGCATGCCCAGGTGCGATCCATCGCCGAACAGTTCCTCGATGCGCGGCAGATCGCGCGGGGTGCTGATGATCAGCACCTCGCGAATGCCCGCGAGCATCAGCGCGCTCAGCGGGTAATAAATCGTCGGTTTGTCGTAGACGGGCAGGAGCTGCTTGCTGATGCAGCGCGTCAACGGATACAGCCGCGTGCCTGCGCCGCCTGCCAGAATAATGCCCTTCATGAGCGCTCCAAATTCTTTCCTCTCAAAACAAGTCGGTCGACTCCGCCAGCACCGGATGCGTCCGGTCCCGTTCGGACAGGACGGCCGCGCCTTCGGTAACGCGCCAGTCGATGCCCAGCTTCGGGTCGCTCCAGCGGACGCCGCGCTCATGGCTCGGCGAGTAATAGTTCGTCACCTTGTAAAGCACTTCCGTATTCGGCTCGAGCGTCGCGAACCCGTGCGCGAAGCCGGCAGGCACGAACATCTGTTTCCAGTTCTCCTCCGACAGCATGCAAGCGACGTGCTTGCCGAACGTCGGCGAGCCCCGACGAACATCCACCGCGACATCGAGGATCGCCCCGCGCACCACGCGAATTAGCTTGTCCTGCGCCATCGGCGGCAGTTGATAATGCAACCCGCGCACGACGCCGGTCTCGGCCGACAGCGAGTGGTTGTCCTGCACGAACCGCGCGTCGATCCCCAGGTCCGCGAGCAGCTTATCGCTATAGACCTCGGAGAAAAACCCCCGGTGGTCGCCGAACTTCATCGGAAGCAGCACCTTCACATCCCGGATCTCGGTCTCGATCAACTGCATGGGTTGAAACCTTATCGGTAAAGGCGGGTCAGCGGAAGATGATCGGAACCCCAACGCGCAAGGATATGATTATCGGACGTTGAAATAGGCAACAGAATCCCCGGGCTCCGCTTGTGCCACGCCCCGGGGCGTAGCGCAAGCGGAGCCCGGGGATTCTTCATTGTTCAGTTCAGCACCAGCAGGCGCCGGACGGAGCGGGGCAGCTCGAACGCGACGTCTTCTTCGACGAGCGTTCGCGTCTCCACCACCCCCCCGAACTCTCGCCGCAGCCGATCGAGCAGCGCCTGCACGAGGTCGTCCGGCGCGGATGCGCCCGCCGTCACCAGCACCCCCTTGGCATTCGCGAGCCATGCGGGATCGAGCTCCGCTTCGTCATCGATCAGATGCGCCGACTTCCCCCGCTCCTTCGCCGTCTCGACCAGCCGCTTGGAATTCGAGCTGTTCTGGCTGCCGACGACGAGCACGACGTCGACCTCCGTCGCCAGGTCGTTCACCGCCGACTGCCGGTTCGTCGTCGCGTAACAGATGTCGTCTTTGGCCGGGTGGCGAATGTCCGGGAAGCGAAGCTTCAGCGCCGCGATTGTCCGCGTCGCTTCGGAAACGCTGAGCGTCGTCTGCGTGACGAATGCCAGCTTTCTTTCGTCCGGCACGACGAGCATCGCCGCCTCTTCCGGCGACTCGACGACGATCACCGACTCCGGCGCCTCGCCGACCGTCCCCACCGCTTCGTCATGATTGCGGTGCCCGATGAAGATAATCGTGTACCCGTCGCGAGCGTAGCGCAGCACCTCCATGTGCACCTTCGTCACCAACGGGCACGTCGCGTCCACCTCGATGAGCTTTCGTTCCTTCGCCTGGCGGCGCACCTCCGGCGAGATGCCGTGGGCGCTGTAGACGACGACGCCGCCCTGGGGGATGTCGCCGATGGTGTCTACAAAGATGACCCCCTGCCGCTGGAACCGGCCGACGACGTGTCGGTTGTGAACAATTTCGTGATAAACGTACACGGGCGGCCCGCGCAGCGCGAGCACCTGATCGACGCAGTCGATCGCCATGTTCACGCCGGCGCAGAAGCCGCGGGGGTTGGCGAGGAGTACTTTCATACGAAGATGCCCAAAGTAGTTTACCCGTCTCGCCCCTTGGCTATCCAGCCTTCATTGCAAGACATTTTTTGCGTGTCTGCCCTAAGATGAATTCTATGCCTGTGAACGACAACGATGAGCACGAGGATCAGATCCTCGTTGCGTGGGCAATGAGATTTGACGGCTGGCGATATGGGGAAACCAGATGGCTCGATCATGAGCGACTGGCTGCGGCTGATCGCATGATCGATAAGCTGCAACTCCCGCCCGATCCACTTCAGCAACTGACGTTGTTCTTCATGCTTCAGCGCCACCTCTACAAGTGGGGCGGCGAGCAATGTTCTCGTCACGGCTCTAAATGGAGAGCGTTCCGTACGCTGTTTCTCGTCACTTCGGGGTTCGATGTTGATAGGGAATGGCGTGCGCCGGAACTATACGACACGTGGGAGCGTGACTACTTGCCTCACCGCGAAAACGCGATCGCCCACATCGCCCGTGCCCTGCAGGCGATGCCGCCCACAACAACGGAGATTTCCGAAGACGAACGTGCACTGAAGTACTACAACTTGGAAGCCTTTCTTTTCGAAGACGTCCATGATTGCTTTCACCGCCAAGGCTTTCTCAACGCGTTCGATTTCTTTTCGATCGTGATCTGGAAAGCTAACCGGGCGAAAAGCAGGATCGCCAAGACGGTGCGATTGATCACCGGATGCTCCGATCTGGAAGCCGCGGTAAACGGGATTACGCGCGCGTTACACAAGGCGGAGAACGGGCCAGCGCGGCTCGCCGTCTTAGAAACCATCTCAAGTCGTGAGTCGGTGCAGTCGGCGGTACCAGAGCAGCGCACAGGCGAGTTGCACGACGGCCAGATAATTCTCCGCCTTCTTCTCGTAGCGGATCAAGATCCCGCGGCAGCGGTTCAGCCACCCGA
>JBBSLV010000309.1:0-5150 GCA_038233535.1 Tepidisphaerales bacterium
CGCCGACCAGCTCGTCGCCGCCCTGACCGACCGCTGCTTCGCCGCCTCGTATTTCCGTTATCAGAATCTGGCATAAGAAGCAGATGGAAGAAGCTGTTTACCCGGCAGCATGATCGTTCTTCAGCAGCGCGTCAAGAAAGTCGTCGGAATGGGTGGGTTCCATCCCGGCCAGGCGCGTCAGCTCGGCGCCGATCTGGTATTCGCGCGGCCCAAGCCGGCGGCAGTGGCGGACGGTGTAGACGACCATCATCAGCCGCTCGATCACGAGCTTGGCGACGAACTGCTCGCGCGGCTCCATCGGCGCGTCCGCGAGGATGCCGATGCCGCGGCGCGAGCAGTCGAACATGGTCACGTCGATGAACCCCCCGCGGTGTCGCGGGTGGCTGGGGAGGATTGTGATGCGCCGATTGCAGGGCACGCGCGGCTCCACCCGGCGCTCGTCGCCCTGCGCCTGCGGGAGCAGATCCCCCGGATTCAGCGCGCCGCCAGTCGATCGCCCGGTGGAAGTCATACTGAAGGTGTCGGCGCACCGCACAGGACACAATCAGGAGAACGGCCGGGAGTCGAGCTGTTGCGCGAAATGAGCAGGCACGTGCAAGTTCCACGCGAGCTTATGTAAGAAACGTCACTCCGTCGCTTTTAGTTCCACGAAAAAAAATCCGGCATTTTTCGCACATTGGTGTCAGATGCGATATATATTAAACGTCGATCCGTACCCCGCTGTTCAGACAGTGAGTTTCCACGCAACGGAGGAGTTTCGAGAATGCCGAATCCCGCCCGTATTCTATTGGTTTCGATCTCGGCCTCCTCAGCCGCTGTGCTTTTCGGCGCCACCGGTGCTTCCGCGCAGGTTCAGCAGCCCCCCTCTTCCGGCGACCGCGTCCTCGGGCTCGACGTTTCCGCCTGGCAGCAGGACATCTCGCAGGCGACATGGAACGACATCCGCAACGTCGAGAACCGTCAGTTCGTCTTCATCCGCTCCAGCCGCGGCGGGACCACCGGCTATTACAACCAGAGCAACCCCGACAACATCGGCGGCGAGAACACGCTCTCGCAGCGCTACGACGACCCCTACTTCGCACAGAACATCACCCGTGCCACCAACGCGGGCATGTTGGCCGGCCCATACCACTTCGGCCGGCTGGACATCATCTCGTCCACGCTGAACTCCGGGGGCATCCCCAACAACGGCGCCGACGAGGCCGACCACTTCATCCAGATGGCCGGCGCATGGATGCGCCCGGGCTACCTCCTGCCCACCTTCGATCTCGAAGCCGGCATCCCCGAACGCAACCCGGCACAGCTCACGCAATTTTCCCTCGACTTTTCCAACCGCATCAACGAGGTCATGGGCATCCGCCCGATCATCTACATCAACGGCACGTACGCGAACCGCGTGGAGTCGTCGGCCGTCGCGGCGTTCCCGAACATGTGGATCGCCCGTTGGCCGAACCAGGAAAACCCCGGCGCCATCAACGTGCAGACGGGGCAACCCGACGATTCGCTCAGCAGCCTCTACGGCAAGTGGGACGACTTCGGCGACCCCCAGCCCTGGAAGTTCTGGCAGTACACCAGCTGGGGCCGGCTGAACAGCTTTAACAGCGGGGGCAGCAACCTCGACCTGAACGTCGCGCAGGGCAATATCGAGTTCGTGAAGGACTATCAGGTTCCCGCGCTGTGGACGAGCCCCAGCGACGGGAACTGGGTGACGATGTCCAACTGGAACAGCGGGCAGAACCCCGCGGCCCCCGTGCAGGGCCCCGGCCAAGTCGCGCGCGTCGGGACACTGGACCTGCCCGTGGCGCGTCTGCCCGGCCTGCAAGACAACGTCGACATCAATCGCCCGAACGAGAACATCACCGTCACGCTCGACCGCGGCTACCAGAGCGTCCGCCGGTTCAACCTCACCGAGCGGCTCAACGTCAGCGGCGGCGCGCTCAACGCCAGCCTCAGCGGGCAGGTCGGCGCGGGCGGAACGCTCTCGCTCTCCGGGGGGAACGTCCACTTCACCCAAGCCTACGTCAACAACGGCGGGCTGCTGGATGTCAGCGGCGCCGGCACGCTTCACGTCGGCACGCTCTTTCTCGAACGCAACCCCACCTTCACCGGCGCAGGCGGCACCGGCCAGATCCTCGCCAAAGCCGGCTACGCCAATCCCACGCTCAACCTGATGGGCGGCACGCGCTCGTTCGCCGTCGCCGACGGCTCGGCCGGCACCGACATGCGGATCGCCGTCCCGCTGACCAACGGGCACTTCACCAAAACCGGGACCGGCACGCTCGAGCTCACGGGCAACAACAGCGCCTTCGCCGGCAACCTCTTCGTCAGCGGGGGAAACCTGCGGCTCACGAACGCCAACCAGATCGGCACGAGCGGCGTGCGCACGAGCAGCTCGGGCGCTGTGCTCGTCGACGGAAACGGGTTGAACTTCACCCGCGAAATCCGCCTGGGAGGGCGCGGCTTCGGAAACGCCGGCGCGCTTCAGAACGTCGCGGGCAACAACACGTGGTCCGGCAACGTCGTTCTCAACGGCGGCAACCACAATCAGAACGAGACGAGACTGAACCAGATCAGCGCTGCCGATGGGACAACGCTCAACCTCCCGGGCGTCATCGAAAACAACCTCAGCGCGGAGCCGCGCTCGTGGGCGAAGATCGGCGGCGGCGACGTCGTGCTGACGGGCAACAGCCCCAACACCTACTCGAACCTCACGCGCGTCTTCAACGGGCGGCTGATCATCGAGAAAGACGCCGCGCTCGGCGCCACGAATCAAACCGAGGTCGCCGCCGGAACGCTCCAACTCCCCAACGCCAACTCCGTCGTCGCCTTCCGCGCCCCGACAGGTTCCAGCGGCTTAAACTACACCGCGCAGGAGTGGATCTTCACCGACGGTCTTGGCGTCAACAACGCGCAGATCGACAACCTCGGCGGCGCCAACACCTTCGCCGGGCACTTCGGGCTTGCCGGGCCCGTCGGCGCGGACGGCGTGCAGAAAGCCTCGATCGGCGTCAGCACGGGAAGCCTCGAACTCACGGGCGGCTTGTATGCCCGCGGCACGTCCGGCTCCACCGGGCCTGAAGCGCGCCACATCCACAAACGCGGCAACGGCACGCTCATCCTTTCCGGCACGAACGTCGGCGGACCGTCGAACAGCTTCGCCCGCCCGCTCGCCGACCGAAGCACGTTCACCATCGAGGCGGGAACCGTCCAGTTGAAAGGGGCCGCGGGCAACGGCGTGAACGTCGCCGGCATCAGCACGTGGAACGTCAACACCGGCGGGCTGCTCGCGCTCGCCCAGGGCGACGCAGCCGGGTCGGCCGACGTGCAGTTCAACGGCAACGTCAGCGGCAACGGAAACCTCGCCAAGTCGGGATCGGGCAGTGTCTTCCTCGGCGGCGCGGTCAGCACCTTCGGCGGCGCCATGAGCGTCACCGGCGGGACGCTCGGCATCGCGCAAAGCGGCGCCGACTCCAGCATCGCCAACGTCAACGGTATCTCCATCGGCGGCAGCGCGCGGCTCGACCTGGCCGACAACGATCTCGTCGTCCGCACGACCCCCGCGGCCGGCGTGGAAGCGCTCGTCTCCGCCGGCTACGCGGATGGCGACTGGAACGGCACGGGCGGCATCATCAGCTCAACCGCCGCCGACGACGACTGGATCCACACGCTGGGCGTCGCCGACAACGCTCTGCTCGGGCGCGAAAGCTTCGGAGGACACGCGGGACTTACCGGCGACGAAACGTTCGTGATGTACACGATCTACGGCGACGCCGACCTCACCGGCGCCGTCGACCCCGACGACTTCGACCTCTTCCGCGCGGGGTTCGCCGGTGAACAAGATGCCGTCTGGCACTTCGGGGACTTCGACTACAACGGCATCGTCAATGGGCTGGACTTTGAGCGATATCTCTTCGGCTTCCTCAACCAGCCGTCGAGTAACGCCCCCGCCGGCTTCTACGGCGAACTGGTGACGTTCGCCGAGGACAACGGGCTGGACCCCACCATGATCCCCGAACCCAGCTCCGTCGCTTTGCTCGCCATGGGCGCCGGCCTGCTCCTGCGCCGCCGGCGGCGTTAACCCTTTCCATTGGGCGCGCTCCGGATCGTCCCAGCATCAAAAGCCGCAAGGCAACCGCGAAGTTCGCGACGGCGCGCGAAGAAAATCCGCGAAGAAAACAAGGCGGATCAGCTTGCCTATTGTAAGTTGTTCCGCTTCGCGTCTTCCTTCTCGCCTTCGCGACCTTCGCGGTTGCTTCCCCTCCGGCTCCTCCACAACCCTTCCACCCACGGGCGTGTCTTGAGGCTGGTACGCGGTTCGCACAAATGGAACTTCTGAACACCGAGGCCGTGGCCGCTGAAGCGGCCACGCCGCTGAAAAACACGGGTTTTTGGAAGGGAATTACCATGTGGAAAAGCATGACTTTGGCTGTGTTGACCGGCTCGCTGGCGATGGGACCGACGCTGGGGTGCGAAAGTTTGCCGGGGGACGAAAAGTCGCAGGGGGCGGTCATCGGCGGCGTCGGCGGGGCGCTGGCGGGCGCGGCTGTGGCGGGCGAAGACGATCGGGGCGTCGGTGCGCTCATCGGCGCGGTCGTGGGCGCGGGAGGCGGATACCTCATCGGCGCCAAGGTCGATGACAAGAATGACGAGGACACCGAGGAAAAACGTGAGGAAGCGCTGCAAGCCAGCAAAAATGCCGAAACCAACCCCGTTAGCGCCGAAGCCGCCGCCGGCGCGAAGACCGCCGACGTCAACGACGACGGATTCGTCACCTTAGATGAAGTCGTGGCAATGGAAGAGGCCGGTCTGAGCGACGACGAGATGATCCGCCGGCTACGGCGCACGCAGCAGTACTTCGAGTTGACCGAAGAGCAGGAATCGTTCCTCCGCGACCGCGGCGTCAACGACGCCGTCGTCGTCGCCATGCGCGACATGAACCGCGCGACAGCCGACGCAGAACTCGCATCGGATGAGCAGGTGGATGGGACCAAACCAGTGGGACGAAACGCGCGTTGAACCGAACCATCCCCCCGGCTCCGGCGGGGGGCGGGCCCGGGGGGGGGCGGGCGGCGGCGCCCGGGGGGCGCGGGGGGGGGGGGGGGGGGGGGAGGTAGATGGGCGCGCCAGGAAAGGGTGGGGGGCCCCCACCC
>JBBSLV010000310.1:0-5149 GCA_038233535.1 Tepidisphaerales bacterium
CGTCGCTGCAAACAGTCGCGGGTTGAGCACGTCGCGTCGGTCATTCAATACCACCAGGCTCGAAACCAAACCGCCAGAAAATCCCGACAAGGTCATTCACCGAAACGCGAGTAGCGCTGTAGTGTTAAGTGCTCCATCTCGAACGCCTGCCAGCGCGCGACACGATCATCGTCCCCGTCGTTGAGCGTGTCCTGATTGGCATCCAAGAGCCGCCCGTGCGGGCCATCAAGGGTGTAGGTGCGAAGCGCTTGCCGCACGCCGGCGTCCTGCACAATGCCCAGGAGCGTGCTGAGCGTGCGCTGAGGGCGAGGCATCGAGGCCAGATTCGTGAGCGCGGCCCACAACTCCTGTTTCGTCGCCGGTGTGACTTCCGCTTTCTCCCGATGCAGCAGGTCCAGCAACCAATCTTGAGCCCAGCCAAGCTCGGATTCGTCATCAATCCCGGCCAGCGGTTGGAAACAGATGTCTTCCCCTTCGCCGCCGAGATCGTAGAAGTCGCCTTCCATCGCCAGCGTCATCGCCCGGCAACTTGCGCCCTTGTCAAACATGTAGACGCGGGCGCCCGGATATCGCATCCATTGACAGGTCAGCAGGTTCAGAAGCGTACTCTTGCCCGCGCCGGTGGGACCCGCCACAATCGTGTGGCCGACATCGCCTTGGTGCAGCGACAAGCGAAACGGCGTCGAGCCTTTTGTGCGCGTGACCAGCAGCGGCGGACCATTCAGGTGGGCGCACCGCGCCGGGCCGGACCAGACGGCGCTGAGCGGCACCAGTCGCAGACATTCAGCGATGAGACCAACGGCCGGCGCACGTCGGAATACGCATTCCCCGGCAGGCTTCCCATCCAGGCTTGTATGGCGTTGAAGTCTTCGATTTCCGACACAAGCCCCACGCCATCCACGACCTGCTGCACGTCCCGCGCCTTTTCCGTCGCGGCCTGCTCGTCTTCGTCCCAGATCGTGACGGTGAGCGTGAAGTCCCCGAACGAGCAGTGGTCGCCGCCAAGTTCCTGCAAGGCATCGTCCACGTCCTCAGCTTTGTTCAAGCTGTCGGAGTCCTCCAGCTTGCTCTCTTGTTTGGTGATCGCTTCCTTGAGCAGCGTCGCGATCCCTTTGCGCTTGGCGAACCACTGCCGCCGCAGCTTGTTGAGGTGCCGCGTGGCGTCGGCCTTGTCCATTGGGAGGAAGCGGCCGACCCAGCGGTACTCGATTGGTAATTCGTTTAGGCGATCCAAGAGGCAAGGCAGAGTGCGATTGACGTAAGCTCGAACGGAGACCGTTTTCAGGAACAGTCGACCGAGCCGCGGCGAGAGGCCACCAGCCAGCGGACGGTCAGTAATCATTTCGTCGAGGTAGAACGGGACGTCGGGCACTGCGACTGTCAGCCGCCGATCGGAGACACAGGAATGCAGGTAGGTCAGCGTTTCTGAATCGTCCAGCGGATGGACCTCCGCCATGAATGAGGCCATCAGATTCACCACCTGATCGACCTGGCCGAGGAAGTGATCGTAGTGGGCACGGTAGGAGACCTGCCCGCCGCTGGCCCTATTCGGCCGCTCGATGAAGAAGTCACCGAGCCGCGCCATTCCCTCAGCCGGGGGCAGATACGTGAACGTGATGAAACACTGACTCTCGAAGTGCAGGGCATCCGCCGTGAAGGCATCGCGGCGCTCCTGGTCGATCATCGCCGCCACGGGGTTCGGGAACTCGCAGGCCGGATATGCCGGGGCAGTGCGCCGTGACGCTTCGACATGCACGCACCAGTGCGAGCCCAGCCGCCGCAGCACGTTGTTCATCCTTGCCCGCGCCGCGACCAGTTCGTAAGGCGTGGAGCTGTCCAAGTCCGGGCCGCGAAATGCGACCGTTTTCTGGAAGCTGCCGTCCTTGTTGAGGACGACGCCGGGACCGATGAGCGCCGCCCAAGGGAGATAGTCAGCCAGACGTTGCGGTCGTTTGCGGTATTCACCGAGGTTCCACATGAACGTGTCTCCCAGAGGGCAAGGAGTCAGGAATTCAGGTAAGTCGGCTGACGCAGGTGGCGGCGGAAAATGTCGAACCAGTACGGGTCCCGCTTGCTCATCAGCACCGCCGTCGCATGAAGCGCCACGCCGGCCGGGAAGCCAAGCCACCAGAGGTGCAGGCCCATGCCGATGACTAGCGCGAGTGTGGCGTTGAGGATCGCGAAGGTCCGCGGCGCGCCGCCCATCAGTACGGGCTGGGTCAAGGCCACATGCAGGGGGAGTTCATACCCCTCAATCTCTTCCGGGCGCTTCATGGCGGTACCACCTTCATTCTTCGTAGAACCGCTCACCAACCCGCGCCGCCGTCAAAGCCGAAGAACGCCACGCCGAAGCTGCTGGCGGTAACCGCGATGGAGACGCCCAGGAGTAGGCCGAGGATGCGCCGCAGCCCACCGCCCTCGCTAAATGCGAAACCGAAGCCGAGCACCACGATCGCCAAGATGCACAGCGCCTGGGCCACCGGCCCCGTGAAGCTCGCAAGCACTTGGTTGAGCGGCCCCTCCCACGGGAGGGCCGCACCGCCGCCGCCACCTCCGGCGGCCAAGGCGGAGGGCGGACTGGCCAGGAGCGTCAGCGCGCCGGTGGTGGCCGCCACGAGAATCGAATTCGGGCGGACGTTCATCGAGCGAATGTTCATAGTTGACTCCTTGTTCGCCATGCCACGCCGAATCACACGATTCACAGCGTTGTCATTGACGGTATGAAAAATACCATACTACTCCAGAACGGTGGAGTCAAGCGGTTTGTTCGCATTTTGTTTGGTCCACGCCGAACGATGAGGGGAATGCCGCTACGAGCTGCGTTCGGGACCTAAATAGAACCGCAGAATGACGAAAGTGCCTCACGCTGCCCTTGCCTTGAGCCGTTGGTACATGCCGCCTTCGACCTTGAACCGTCCGTGCTCCTCCAGCCATGCGAGCGTGAGTTTGACCAGCTCGTCGATGCTCGCGCAGCGGTGGTTGCGGGTGATCTGCTCGCGCAGGTGCCACCATACGCGCTCGATCGGGTTGTCCTTCGGCGAGTAGGCGGGCAGGTAGTGGAGCTTGACCCGGTGGCCCCACGTCGCCAGGTACGCTCGAACGACCTTGCTGCCCTGGGGCGTGTGGAAGCGGGCGTTGTCGCAGATCACGTGGATCACCTTGTAGTGCCGGAAGTGCCTCCGCAGGTCGTCCAAGTGGGCGACGAACAGGGCGGCGTCGCGCTTGGGGCCGAGCGTCTCGACCAGCTCGCCGGTGCGCCAGCTCATCGACCCGGCCAAGTAGCGTTTCACGTTGGTCCCGGGCGTGACGACCTGTGCCTGCTCGCCGCGCGGTATCCACATGCACCCGATCTCGGGGTTGAGGTTCAGGTCCACCTCGTCCTGGAACACCGCCGCCTCGTCGGGCGGTAGATCCCGCAGGAGTTCGCGGATCTTTCGCAGCTTGTGGGTTCGGCCCCGGTCCCTGGGCCCCAGGACCGGGCGGGGCCGTCGCCACACCATGCCCTGCCCCAGCAGCATCCGCCGGACCGTGTCGTCGCTGGCCCGCACGCGGCGCGTGTCGCGCAGCACCAGGGCCAGCGTCGCGCAGGACCAGCGGCTGCGGCAGTACCCGAAGTCGCAGGGCGTCAGCGTTCGGACCCACGTGACCAGCAGCACCGCCCACACGACGAGCACCGACCGCCGCCCGCGCTCCGTCAGCAGGGCGTCGATCCCGCCGGCCTCGAAGCGCTGCTTCCAGCGGGCGATGGTGGCACTGGAGCAGAACAGCACCGCGCAGATCAGCGTCCAGGCGTGGCCCTCCGACAGCAGCAGGATGACGTGGGCACGCAGGCGGACGCACGGGCTGGGGTCCTTCCGGTACAGGTCCAGGAGGCGGTTGCGTTGGCTCCGCCCCAGGACGATACTGCCGTCCATGGCTCGGCCTCCGGGGTGGTTGTCTCAACAGCGACAACCTTGGACCGAGCCACTTTCTGTTTCAAGCGGTTCTATTTAGGGAGGTGGTGAAGGAGACGTGACGTGAGGCGCGATCCGGCCTTTACGACCGGAGGAAAGACCAAACGATCCATGCCGGTCTGCCACCGGCATTTCCGAAGTCGGGCCAGATGCGATTAACACGAACAGTGCATCATTCGTCGCGAGACATTCCGATTTGGTCGCGGTGCTTCTTTGCCATTGCCCCCCGAGCATCAGAGCCAGCGTCCAGCCAATGCAGGATCATTGCCTCAATCACCCGCTTCGGGTTGGACAAATGCCGGGCGCAATCTTCCTCAAACGCCTCGAAAACCCTCGTATCGAAGCGATAGGTCCGCTGGACCGTCTTCGGCTTGTCCGAAGGCTTTCCACTCGATTTGTTTCTCGCCATGCGGTGCATTTTATCCCATGCCACAATGGTATGCAAGTCAGCAAACAATGCGATGCAGTCTGTGCCGACGAATAATCGCGCCGACGCCGTTCGGTCCTACCTGCTCAGGGCGCAACGAGAGCGTCCTTGTCAAATAGAGAACTGAATTCAGTTATACCATTGACTTTGACGATACCTAACAATAAGCTAACGCGACATCGCCCGGTTCAGCCGAATGCCTCGTGCATGGGGTCCGCTCGGCGCGGCGAGTCAAAGGAGAATGAGACGCCATGAGTCGGCAGTTGGAATGGCCCGAACCTACCAGCACCGTCACCCTGAAGAGCGGCGGTGGTACTGGAAAATACGTTTCTCTCAAGGCTGTGGCCGATCGGTGGGCCTGCGACCGCAGCACGGTCCGTCGCAACCTCGAAACGGCCGGGGTTAAGGCATTCTGCCTGGGCCACGGCAAACACGGGATTGTCCGATACCTGCTGAAAGACGTGGAGGATTACGAAAGGAGGTGCCGTGAACCGTGAGTAAGCAAATTCTCGCCTGAGTAAGCGAAAGCAAACGCCCCGGCCTGGTTAAGCCGGGGCGTTTGCGTTTTGACACCAAAACATCACGCGGCAAAGTTGACATCGCCTACGAACTGATCCGGAATCAGGGCGGCGTAATGCTTGCGGCAAATCTCCGGGCTGTTCCCCATCATCGCGCTGATCTTGTACAGGCTCACGGCGATTGTGCGCAGCTGCCCGGAGGTCTCCACCAGGGCATCACGCGCGCCTTGGGCCTCGAAGTGGTCGCGGGC
>JBBSLV010000311.1:0-5138 GCA_038233535.1 Tepidisphaerales bacterium
GCTTCAGCGGCCACGGGCACAACTCTTTTCAACCCCCTCAAAACCGGGTAAATGCCCCGGTCATCCCCTTTTTCCCTAACAAACCAGCAAAACTCTCGTCCGCTGGATGGCCCGCGCGACATCGCCGCCAAAAAAACTTAAAAAAATAAGTGAACCGGCGGCGTTTTTTATCTTGCCATTTCCCAAAGCCGGTGTAGCCTGTATACAGTGTGCTCAGGTCGCAGTGTGCAACAGAGCGTGCGGCTGAGAATTTCCGTCCATTTCAAGGTTAAGTCGCATCCGTTTCCTTCTGGGAAACGCGCGACGGAAGAGGAGAGCTTCGATGAACGTCAAGTCTTTAGTCCTTGCGGCGGCAACGAGCGGGATGCTGGCGGTCAGCGCCAATGCGGCGGTTTTTGAAGTGCAGAGCGATATTCTCGATCATGAGGCTTATGAAATCGTGTCCACGGGTGCCTTGGCCATCTCGAACGGTACTGGCGGCGACAACCGCATCGGATCGCGAACATCGACCACTTTATCGTCCTCGATCCTGCCCTTCTCGCTGCCGGCGATTGGCACGGACGAAATCACGAGCGCAACGCTAAGCGCCACCTTCGAAGGTGAGTCGGCGAGCTTGAGGGTTGAGGCGGGTGACGGGAACATCGATCTCTACGGACTGCCCTTCGATGCAGCGCCGTTCACACAGGAGGCCGGCCGATATTTTTCGGGTCCCAACGACGCGACGGCCGGTGCTACGAAGCTCCAGGACAACTTCTTCACGGTCGCCGAGTACCCGGCTGAGGGTGCAATGCTCACCAAGGTGAGTGTGGACATCAGCAGTTATCTGCAATCGCTCTATGCCGGCGGAGCGGTCGCAGGCGATTTCGCGGTTCTGCGTTTGAGCTACGACATCGACGCGCTCAGCGGAAACAACCGCTACCGCGTCGTGACGAGCGGCGGCGACGGAAGCTCGGTAGACGCCTCGCCGCACACGATTCTCGAGGGCGCTCCGTTCCTCAGCATCACCACGGCCCCGATTCCCGAGCCGTCCAGCCTGGCCCTTCTCGGCCTCGGCGGTCTCGGCCTGCTCCGCCGTCGTCGCGGCAGTCGGTAACGCGAAGTAGAGTTTTATTCGAGCCTCCCGGTGGGGTGGATCACGCATGATCCACCCCACCTTTTTTGCGCGCCCTATCCGTCCTGAAGAAAACCGGGGGAAACCGAGCAAGGGAATTGCCCACGAATCGCACGAATGGAAACGAATGAACGGCGGACAGGTTCGAATTCCCCAATTCGTGCTCATTGGTGTGATTCGTGGGCGAACAATCCTTCTCCAGGAGGCCGGCGGCGAAACCACCATGTGCCATTGCTGCATTATTGCTGCATTGCCATAGCCTTTAAGCTATTGACGCCCCCTTGGCTTGAAAGCTATATTCAGCACGATGTGGGCAGTAGAAACGGTCGAGGAATTCGATCGGTGGTTCGCCGGCCTTCGCGACGACGAACAAGTGGAAATCATCGCAAAGGTCCAACTGCTCAAGCTCTTCGGCCCGCAGCTCGGTCGACCTCACGCCGATACGCTCAACGGATCGAAACACGCCAACATGAAGGAACTTCGGGCGGACACGGGTGAAGCCGTCTTCCGCATCGCGTTCGCGTTCGACCCGACTCGGACGGCCATCGTGCTCGTCGGAGGTGACAAGGCGGGCGTGGCGCAGAAGCGGTTCTACAAGCAGCTGGTCACCAGGGCCGACGCGCTATACGACCGGCACCTGGCGCAGGTCAGGACGCGCAAGAAAGGCAGAGGTGACTGATCATGGCTAAGTCGTTCAATGAACTCGTGAAGCGCACGACCACCCGACGGACCCGCGAGCGTGCGGCGGATCGCACCCGCGAACTGCTCGCGGGAATGCTGCTGAGCGAACTGCGCAAGCTGGCGGGCACGAGTCAACGCGAACTGGCTGATACGCTGGGAATCAAGCAGCCCAGCCTGTCGAAGCTCGAAGCGCAATCAGACATGCAGATCTCGACGCTGAAGCGCATCGTCGAAGCGCTGGGCGGCCAGCTCAACATCATCGCACATTTTCCAAAAGACGAGGTGCGAATCAGTCAATTCGAGGGACGCCCGCGCCGGGCAAAGGTCGAGAAGGTTCGCAAGCTTCAGCTCGTCTGAAGCGCTACGGCTTGGCCGTTGCGACCTGCGGGGCGGACTGTTGCTTGAGGCGGGCGTACTCCGTCGCGAGCTGCTCGACCGTCGCCCCGGCGGCGGCGACGGTCCCGGCGGCGGCGTCGGCGGCGGATTTGGCGGACGCGGCGGACGCGCCGGCTGTCGCGACGGCCTGCTTCTGCTGCGCGAGAACCGCCGGGCGGGCCTCGGTTTCGGACTGCTCCTTCGCCAGCGCCGCTTCGTGCGACTTCAGCTCCCCCGTCGCTTGAGCGACCGTCGCGCCGGCGGCCGTGCCGGCCTGCTGGGCGGCGGCGAGATCACCATTCAGCAGGTCGAGCGATTCCTGCGCCTTGGCGGCGGCGGCGGCGAGGGGACCGTTGTCGGGAGATTTCGCGGCGCTCTCGCGCAGTTTCACCACCACGTCGGCCGAAAGCTTCGCGATCGCGCCTCGCTCGGCGAGCGTGGCGGCCATCAGCTCGCTCGTCTTCGTCGCCAGCGACATCGCGGCGCGCGATTGGACCAATGTCTCGTTGATGGCCGCGATGCGCGCGGGGGATTCGGCGATCAGCTTCTCGGTCGCGGTTGCCTCGGCGCTCGCTTTCGCCAGCGCGTCGTCCGCCTGCTTGAGCGCTTCGGCGAGCGCCGCGTGCTCTGCGGTGCGGTCGGCCAACGCTTGCTTCGCGCCCAGGAGCGTGACGTTCACGCTCGCCGCCTGCCACTTCGACAATTCCGCCTGCGCTGTCGCGAGCGTCGTGGCGGCGGCAGCGGCAGCGGGTCGGAGTTTTGCGACGATCTCGCCCGCGGCGTTAGCGGCGGCGGTGGTTGCCGCGAGCGCTTTCCCCGCCGCGTCGGCGTCCGCTTGCGTCTTGGCGAGCGCCGGCGTCAGCGTCGCGAGTTGTGCCGCTGCCTGGTCGCGCGCCGCATGGCGCTGCGCGACAAGCTGCTGCGCCGCGACGACCGCTTCATTCGATACGGCCACGTCGCTCTCGGCTTTGGCGACGGCCTCGACGAGCGGCTGAAGCTGCTGCGCCAGCGGCTCGAGCGCCGCGCCGGCGGCGCCGGCGACCTGCTTCGTTTGCTCGGCGTGTTGCCCGGCGAGCGCGATCGCGCCTTCGGTGATCGGGGTTGGGGAGAAGCGATGCAGCACGTCCAGGCGCGATGCGACGACGACGACGTCTTGTGCGTCTGCCTGCAACCGTGCCGCGGTTTCCGCCGCGGCGCGGTGCGACGCGGCGGCGCCGTCGCGGGCGGCGACCGCTTCCGCCCGCGCCTGCGCGGCGCGCTGGCCCTCGGCCTTCGCCGCCGCCAGCGCGTCTTCCGCGCTTTTTGCCTCGGCCGCGCCGTTCTGTTGCGATGCGTTCGCCGCCGCCAGCGCGGCCGTGGCGTCGGCGACGGTTTTTTGCGCCGCCGCCGCGGATTGCTTCGCCTGCTCCAGCGCGGCGATCTCTTTTGCCTGGGATTCCCCTGCGGTCGCGAGGTCGGCGGCGAGCTTGTCGTGCGCGGGCTGGGCATCGGCGATGCGCTGCTCCGCCAGCGCGACGCGCGTCGCCAGCTTCGGGGGATTGATGTCGAGCGTGCCGAGCGGCTTGGCGTCGGCGGCATTGAGCACGCGCACCTCACCGTTCCAATCGCCGCCGATCGCGAGCGTGCCGTCCTCATTGAACGCGCAACGGAGCACGATGTCCTTGAAGGGCTCGGATTCCCCGATCGGCGAACCGTCGGGCTTCCACAGCCGCACGCGCCGATCGCGCCCGCTGGAGATGAGGCGCCCGTCATGTGTGAATTGCAGCGACAGCACCCCGCCGGGATGGGCGCCTTTCACTTCCTTGATCTCCTTGCCGGTGTACATGTCCCACAAGCGGATCGTGCCGTCTTCGCTGGCGCTGGCCAGGACGTTGGAGTCCCCGCGGTAGGCGAGTTCGGTGATGGATTGCTTGTGCCCGGTGAGGGTGTAGAACGCGTTGCCGCTGGTTGCTTCCCAGACGTGGAGGTTGCCCGCGCGGTCGCCGGTGGCGAGCAGCACGGCATCGGGGCTGTAGGCGAGGGCGGTGATCCAGTCGGTGTGCTTCTTGATCTGCTTGACGGCGGCGCCGGTGGCGACGTCGAAGATCTTCACGACGCGGCTGGGGCCGCCCAGCGCGACGAGCGACTGGTCGCTGGAGATGTCGGCGGCGAGGACGGCATCGAACTCGTCGCCCAACTCGGTGACGCGCCGGCCGGTGGTGATATCGTAGAGCGCGACCTTCCCGTTTTTGGCGCCCTCGCCCCCGCCGGCGAGCAGGAGCTTGCCGGAACGCGCGAAGCGGAGGACGTTGGGCTGGCCGTCGGGGAAGGGGAGGACACCCAGAAGCGCCTGCGTCGCTGGATTGTAGAGCAGGATCTGCTTTTGCCCCCCGATGGCGACGAGCGGGGACCAGGGGCTGGCCGCCATGGCGGTGATCGCGCCGGCGCGCGGGGTGTGCATGACCGGCTCGAGCAGCAGATCCCCGGGCATCGGCGGGGGGCCGGTGGGCTTGCCGGTGTCGGTGACGGCGACGGTCAGGTCGAGCCTGGGCTTGTCCGACACCATCGATTGGCTGTCCGATTTCTCGAGCAACCCGCCGGCGATCCAGTCACGGATCGTGTTCAGGTCTTTGTCGGGGAGCTTCCCACCCTTGGGCGGCATCTGCGGCTCTTCGGCGTGCGTCACCAGCCGGTAGAGCAAACTGCCCTCGGGGCTGGCGGGTTCCAGCGCCTTCCCGCTGCTCCCGCCCGCCATGGCGGCGGCGAAGCTGGAGAGGTCCAGGTCGGCCTTTTTCTTGTCGGCGCTGTGGCAACTGAAGCAACTGTTGCGCAGGATCGGCAGGACGTGGTCCTGGAACGTGACCTTCTCCTGCGCGAAGGCGCTCGTGCCCAGGACGGGAAGAATGGCGGCTGCGAGGATTACGGCGGATCGGCTCATTCGAAACTCAATCAAAATGCTGATTCACCGCGGAGCCGCGGAGAGCGCGGAGAA
>JBBSLV010000312.1:0-5126 GCA_038233535.1 Tepidisphaerales bacterium
AATCGACCCCGAGCTGGGGCAGGGGGCGAGGTTCGAGCGGTAGCGCGTTCGTCGCGGGTCTGGCGGTCGATTTCGCCGTTGCAGGCTGCGTGGTCGCGGGGAGGAGCCGGGCGCGGAGCTTCGTGATCGCGTCGGCGCGGGCAGCCCCGGTCGTTTTGAGGTCGAACGCGATCGGCTGCTGCGCGACTTCCTTCAGGCGATCCAGCGCGCGCGAAGCCAACTCCCCGTCCTCGGACGACAGGGCGCTCAGAAGGAACTCGGTGTCGCCGCCCATTCGCGCGGCCTCCTCGTCGCTGAGCGGCTTGTACGGCGCGAGAAACGTCTCGACGCGCGCCTGCTGCTCCTCGCTCATCGTCGCGCGGTCGCGCCGCATGAGCACGAGGGCCGCGGGCTGGCCGAGCTGCTCGAGCGCCTTCGCGCCGGCCTCGCGCTGTTTGGCGTCGTCGGCGTCGAGCTTCACCAGCACGTCGTCAACCTGCTTCACCACGTCGGCCGGCGGAGTGTGCGTCACGCCGAGCACCTGCCACGCCGCCTGCGGGCTGACCTGGAACAGCACGCCCGACTGCCCAAACTCGCGGAAGATCGGATCGAGATAGCGCATCGTCTCCGCCGGGTACTTGCGGCGAAGTTCCGCGACGTTCATGGCAACGAGCTTTAATTCAACGATCGGCTCGTCGTCGCGATGCTCCTGCACATACAGCCGGACACGCTCATCGCCGTCTTCCAGGAACTCATCGGACTGGATGAAGTCGACGTTGCGGAACGCGCCTGCCCCCTCGGCGCTATTCGAGATCTGAACGCGCGGCGCGATGACATTGACCTGCGTGATCGCGATGCCCCCCGCCGGGGGGTAGTGGTGGTGTATGAGCGAGAAGACCGGGGGCTGGTAAGTTCCCTCCCGCCCCGCCCCCCCCTGTCCCGCCGCCCCCTGCCCCGCCCCCGCGGCGTCGCCGCGGTGGGTGGCTATGGTGGCAAGCATTGGCTGGCCGTCGACGACGACCGCGGCCAGCTCGGTTGGGGGAACGCTCGTGCGGACGACAACGTCGTCATTCTCGATTGTGAACCGCACGACGTCGCGCACGCTGCTGACGCGCGCAGCAGGCAGGTGTTTCAACTGCTCCACCCACGCCTTGCGCAGCACCAACGCCTCGTCCGCCTCCTGCTCCGCCGCCGACCGCGTCGTGGCGGGGGCGGCCGGCGCAGCGGGCGCTTGACCCCGCGCGACGGAACCGGTCACCGCGACGCCCAGCAAGAAGGCGGCGACGGTGGGAACGAGCAGGTGATCGGTCGAGCGGCGCATTGTGCGCAAATCTTATCAGAGGCGCGGGAATGAAGTAAGGCAGAACGTGGTCGATCGCGATACTGAGTCTCAGCGCGGGGCGATCAGCCGCGTGAGCAGCTCCGCGGACAACTGCGCTACCGACGATGCCGGCATCGCCAGCTTCCCCGCAACGGCCGCACGCGCATCGCGAAGGAATGTCTCCCGCCCGCGCGACGCGTACACGACCGGGCGGCCCGCGTGGTCAATGGGATGCCCGATGGTGGTCGGCCATGCGTGAACCAGCGCCGCCGACGACGCCACGGCCTCCTGAAACGCTTCACGCGTCGTGACGGAACCGGCGGCGAATGGTCTGAGCATCTCAACCGCCTCCCATCCCTCGCCCGCCAGCCGCAGCGGCAGCCCATGACGACGGAGCAACTCCGCCAGCCCTCGCGCGTACGCGGGGGCGATGAGGTCATCAATGAACCGCCGCTGATCGAGCGCGGCGATGTTCAGCCTCTTCATCCGCGCGTGCAGATAATCGACGATCGACGATCCCAGCGCGAACGGGTCGCGCACAAGCTCGTCGGCGACCGCGTCCCACAGCAGCCGGTGGCTGGACATCTCGACCACCTCCTTCGGCGCATCGAGCGGGCGAAGATCCATGCAGATCAGCAACGGACCCTTCGTCGTGGGCGGGCGATGCGCGGTGGGCCACGTCGCAACGGTCACGCGCGGCGCCGGCCAGCCGGCGGCGAGCGCGGCATCGCGCCATGCAGGGTCGGTGACGAGCAGCGCGTCGCGCGGCCCGGCGCTTGCGAATGCCGGGACGCGCGGGCCGGTCATCCATGTGATCCACGGCGTCGCGATCGGGACAACGTTCGGCAGATCGGCCCGGCCGGTGTTCGGCATGATCACCGCGGCGATACCACACGCGGCACGGGCCATCGCCGGCGGCGCGGCGCACGCGGGATCGTCGGGGTCAACGTGAACCCAGCCCGACCGCCCGGCGAGTTGCGCGAGCGCGTGGCCGGCGTCGTTCCAGAGACGAAAGTGCGTGGGGGCGATGACGCACGCGTGCGTGGGCGCGTGGCCCGCGAGGGTTTCCTGAAGTTGTGCGATGCCCGCGGCGCGCAGCTGCGCGATCTGGCCGAAGACGCGCTGCGCGGGGGGTATCATCGCTTCGGCGAGTTCTTCGGTCCCGTCGGTCAGCCGGACGAACTGCGTCGGCGTCGGCAGCCCTTCGTTGTCGCGCAGGATGGCTGCGAGTTGCGCTTCCCAATCCGCGCCGATCGCAAGCCACAACCGATGAGCGCGAACGTCGTCGGCGAAGTTTTCGCAGTGGAGCATGATTCGTGCGGCGGCAAGATCGGGCACGATTGCGATCAGCGCCTGATTCGCCCGGAGCCTGCTCAGCGCCACGCGCACGGCCGCGGCCGACGGGGGACGAAGGAAGCACGCCACCGTCCCCGACCCGCCCAGCGACTTGAGCATCGCACCCGCTGCCGCCGCGGGAACCGAGCAGCCGCCCCACCACGCGCCGGCCGGATCCTGGGCCGTCAGCGAGCCGTCGCGGGCGTAAAGCCATGTCGCGTTTACCGAGCGCCCCGCGAGCTGCGAAAGCAGCGCCGGCTGCGTCACCGCGAATGCAGCGCCGTTCGCCCGCCAGTTCGCCTCCGCGGCGGCATCGGCCTGATGAGCAACGGGCGCAGCGGGAGCAAGGCTCGGCGAGGCGAGGGGCATAACCCACTTATCGGACGATTGCCCCCGAATTCCGCAAAAAAGGTCGGACCTCGACGCGCGAAGACCGGTTTGACCTCGTGGACTTGTCTCTGCGGATTTATACGATCCTCGACAACAAGGATGGCCATGAGCAAGACGATGACGAAATCCCAGGCGAAGTCGCTTCCCCCGCGCAGCAAGGTCAAGGCCGAGGACACGTGGAACCTCGCGAGTCTCTTCAAGACCGACGCCCAGTGGGAAGCGAGTTTCAAAAAATGGGAAACCCATATCCCCGGCTACGCGAAGTTCAAGGGCCACTTGGGTGACAGCGCGGAAACGCTCTCCGCGTGCCTTCGATTCGACACAACGATCGACCGAACGGGCGAGCGGCTGGCCGTCTATGCGTTCTTGCGGACCGCGGAGGACCAGGGCAACAGCGACTATCAGCGGATGAAAGGCCGATACCTGCACGTCGCGACCCAGGCCGCCGAGGCGAGCAGTTTCATGCGCCCGGAGATCATGCAGATCCCCGACAAGCGGATGCGCCAGTTCCTCGACGCGCGCGAGCTGAAGGAGTGGCGGATCGCGCTGGATCGCATCCTCCGCTACCGGCCCCACACGCTGGGCAATAAGGAGGAACACCTGCTCGCCATGCAAGGCCAGATGAGCGAGGCGAGCAATCAGATCTTCCGCCAGCTCAACGACGCGGATTTGAAATGGCCGTCGCTCCGTAATGAAAAAGGAGAGTTGGTGGAGCTGGGCCACAGCTCGCTTAGTGCGTTCCTGCACTCGCCGAACCGCGCGGTGCGCAAGCGGGCATTCCACGCGTACTACACGCAGTACGAGGCGCACAAGAACACGATTGCCGCAGCGCTGAATGGGTCGGTGCAGCGCGACGTGTATTACGCCAAGGCCCGCAATCACCCCAGCGCCATCGAGTCGGCGCTGTTCAGCGACCGCGTGCCGATGAGCGTGTACGACAACCTCATCGCATCAGTCCACCACAACCTGCCGAGCCTCTACCACTACTACGATGTGCGCCGGCGCGCCCTGAAGTTGAAGGAGATCCATCAGTACGACACCTACGTCCCGATTTTCAGCGACGTGAGCAAGCGCACGCCGTGGGACCAGGCGGTGAAGCAGGTCGTCGAGGCGCTGCGCCCCATGGGCGACGAATACACGCGCGAGCTCTCGCGAGGGCTGACGAGCGCGCGGTGGTGCGACCGCTACCCCAACGCCGGCAAGCAGAGCGGCGCGTTCAGCTACGGCACGTTCGACGCCGAGCCGTACATCATGATGAACTACCAGCCCGACGTCCTCGACCACGTCTTCACGCTCGCCCACGAGGCCGGGCACTCGATGCACAGCTACTACAGCGCCAAGCACCAGCCGTTCCAGTATTACGGCTACACGATCTTCGTCGCCGAGGTCGCCAGCACGTTCAACGAGCAGCTTCTGCTGAAACACCTGATCGCCAGGGCGAAGACGAAGAAGGAAAAGGCGTACCTGGTGAACCACGCCATCGACGAGATCCGCGGCACGATCATCCGCCAGACGATGTTCGCGGAGTTCGAGAAGGTCACGCACGCGCTGGTCGAGTCAGGCGAACCGCTGACGGTCGACACGCTCCGCCGCGAGTACCGCACCCTGCTCGATCTTTATTTCGGCCCCGGTTTCGCGATCGACCCGGAACTGGAGCTGGAGTGCCTGCGCATCCCGCACTTTTATCGCGCGTTCTACGTCTATAAGTATGCAACGGGGTTAAGCGCCGCGATTGCGTTGAGCGAGCGCGTGACGAGCGGCGGGACGAAAGAATTGAACGATTACCTCGGTTTCCTCAAAGGCGGATGCAGCCAGTACCCGCTCGATCTGCTGAGGGACGCCGGCGTCGACATGGAAACGCCGGGCCCGGTGAACGCGGCGATGAAGCGGTTCTCGCAACTGGTGGAGGAGTTGGACGAGCTGGTGTAATGGGATCAGACGGTCCAATCTTCGACTAGTAAGAAACCATCTCAAGTCCCTGATCGCAGCCTAAACTGAGGCTAAACTGAGGCTAACGAAAGGAGCCACGGATGGCACGACAAAAGAAGCGAACGGAGCCGCTGCCGACGATCTGGCGGGTCGATGACGCGCTGTGGGCACA
>JBBSLV010000313.1:0-5108 GCA_038233535.1 Tepidisphaerales bacterium
ACGGCGAGGTGACAACCATTTAATCGCCCTTTCGGACGAAATCGCCGCCGACATCCACGCCCATGAGCAGGTCGTTTGTTCGGTCGTCGGGGCAGGCATAGAATCGCGTCCGATGACGCACGCAGCTCGAGCACTGCTCCTCAGGAGTTTATTGGGGAGCTTATTTGTCGCCGCCGCGAGCTGCAGTCGCGCAGTCATGACGGATGCGCCGGACGGCGTCGCCCCCGTCACCCGCACAACCACCGCCTCGACAACTGCCCCAACCACCGCACCTTCGACCGCGCCGACGACCACTGCCCCGACGACGCAGGACACGATCGGCTACCTCGCCTCCGATGAGCTCGAAGGTCGCGGCGTGGGCACAAAGGGGATCGACCTCGCAGCCCATTACATCGCCGACCAGTTCCGCCGCGATGGGCTACGGCCCCCGCCGGGATGGAACGACCACTTCCAGCGCTTCGAGATGTCAATGGGCGCGTTCGTCGCGAAGGGCACGAGCCTCAATCTCAACGGCGAGCCGCTCGCGCTCGACACGTCGTTCCGGCCGCTGGGGTTTTCCGCCACGGGCGCGTTCGACGCGCCGGTCGTGTTCGTCGGCTACGGCATTTCGAGCGAGAAGCACGCGTACGACGACTACGCTGGCGTCGACGTGAAGGGCAAGGTCGCGCTGGCCATGCGCTTTGAGCCGCACAACGACGAAGGCAAGAGCCGCTTCGTCCCCAAGGGTTATTCGGACGAGGCGACGTTCAAGAGCAAGGCGACGCTCGCGGCCGATCGCGGGGCGGTCGCGCTGCTGGTCGTGAACCCCCCGACCTACCACCCCGAAGGCCTCGTCCCATTCTCCGGGCAATTCACCGAATCGCGGGCGGACATTCCCGTCATCAGCATCTCCATCGAGGCGGCCAACGCCCTGCTCGCCGCAGGCGGCGCTGAGGATCTCAAGGCGCTCCAGACGAAGATCGACGCGAGCGGCAAGCCCGCATCGACGGCGTTGAAGGGCGCGACAGCCAGCGGCGACGTGCGCGTGGAGATCCGGCGCGTCCCGGTGATGAACGTGGCCGCGGTCGCGCCCGGACGCGGGAAGCTGAAGGACCAATACGTGGTCGTCGGGGCGCATTACGACCACGTCGGCAAGAGCCGCATGTTCAGCCGCGGGGGTAAGGAAGGCGAAATCCACAACGGCGCCGATGACAACGCTTCGGGCGTCGCCGCGATGCTGTCGCTGGCGCACGAATACGCGCGGAACGGTCGGGATGAGCGCGCCGGCGAGCGCCGCTCGATTCTCTTCATCGCGTTCACGGCTGAGGAGTGGGGACTGCTCGGATCACAGCACTTCGTGAGCCACCCGCCGGTGGCGCTGGAACGGATTGTCGCGATGCTGAACATGGACATGGTCGGCCGCGTGCGGAACGACATCCTTTTCGTCAGCGGAACGGGCACGGCCAAGGGGCTCGACGTGATCGTCCGCGCCGCCGACGAGGCGTCGCCGCTGGACGTGAAGCCCAGTCAGAGCGGGTTCGCCGCAAGCGACCACGTGAGCTTTCTGCTGAAGAAAATTCCCGTGCTGTTCTTCTTCAGCGGGCTGCACCCCGACTACCACAAACCCAGCGACGACGCCGACAAGATCAACTACGACGCGATCGGGCAGGTCGTGACCCTGGGCCGGGAAATCGTTGACGAACTGATTCGCGGCCCGCGGGTGGAGTACATCGCGGTGGCGCAAGGCAACTCGCCGCACGACGGGATGGGCCCGGCGACGGGCGGCGGGCCGGCGGGCAGCGGCGTCACCCTGGGCGTCGTGCCGGACTATACTTCGATGGAATCAACCGACGGCGTGCGCATCACCGGCACCACGCCCGGCTCCCCCGCCGAAACCGCGGGGTTGAAGGACGGCGACGTCATCACGCGCTTCGGTGACAAGCCGATCATCGACCTGCACGACCTCACCGCCGCGCTGCGCGAGGGGGAACCCGGGGACAAGATCAAACTGAAGGTGGTTCGCGACGGTAAGGACATCGAGCTGAAAGCGACCCTCGCGGATCGAAAGGGATGAGGCAGATGGCGGACCACGACAGCAACAACGGCAACGGCACGGCGCGCAAGAGCGGCATCGTCATCGTCGATCATGGCTCGCGCCGCGATGAGAGCAACGCCATGCTCGAAGAGGTCGCGCGCCTCTTCGGCGAACGGTTCCGGCAGAAGTACGAGATCGTCGAACCCGCTCACATGGAGCTGGCCGAGCCGTCGATCGCCACCGCGTACGGTCGCTGCGTCGCGCGCGGCGCGATGCACATCATCGTCTGCCCCTTCTTCCTCGGCCCCGGCAAGCACTGGACGAGCGACATCCCCGGAATCACCGCCGACGCCGCGGCGCGGTTCCCCCAGACAACGTATCACGTGACCATGCCGTTGGGCATCGACGATCTGATCCTCGAATTGCTCGCCAAGCGCGTGGCGTTCTGCGCGGAGCACCACTACCGGTGTGATAGCTGCCGGGGGACGATGCGCAGCGGGGAACCACTGACCGCAACGGCAGCCGCTCCCCCCGCTGCAACCGCCGGCCGCGTTGGCGCCGCGGAACTGGATGCGCATGACGGGCAGGTTACTGCAACAGCCACGCGACCGTCGAGCTTACGTCCATCGGGGCTTCCTGAACGGTGACTCCCGGCACATTCTGAGATCGCGGCGCGTTGGTTAAAAGCGTGCGCCCGCCCGCACAGAGCGGAGCAAAACCAAAGATCCCGCCGTACTTCAGCGCACCGGGAAGGATGCGCGGGTCCGCGGGATCCTTGACCTGATCGAAGTCGAACCCGTCGAGGTCGACGATCGCGTTCGCGATTTGGAGTTCGGTGGCGGCCCGCGCGAGCAGGACGGCCGGGCCGGCGCCAACCAGGTCGATCGACTTCACCCCGTCGGCCATTCGCGCCGCGTCGATGACCTTGAGCACATGCACCGCCTGCCGCGCAAGGGGGCTTCGGTTATAGCCAAGCGTGAAACCGGCGTAGCTCCCGCGTTCAACCTTGACGGGTATTGCCGTCGCCGGCGGCAACTCCGCGGTCATCACCGCGGCGCCCGCATCGAGGAGGCGGCGCACGCTGCGTTCCTCCGGCCCATTCCCGCCCGCGCTCACCCACACAACGACGCGTCCCGTCCACCTCCGCGGCTTCCTGAGCAGATCGGAGGGTGCCGCCGCAGGTTCGTCCGACGACAGCGGATACACGAGCATCGCACGCAGCGCCTTGCGAAGGTCTTCCGCCGGCATCGCCTGAAGCTGCGCGTCCGAAACCCGCGTCATGTAGTTCCGCACCCCCGTTGCATCGAGCGAATCGTTCGGCAGCGCATGCTGGGCGTCGAACACCGCCAACTGCTCCGGCGGCACGGGCTCGAACGGCTTTTCGCGCACCGGCGATTCCCAGCCGAGGTTCAAGTGCTGGTTGAACCACTGGTACATGTATTCCCGGCTGACCTGGTTGTAGTTGTGCTGGAATGGGAAGTGCTTTGCCGCCACCAACTCAGGCTTGCCGTACAGGGCGTAGATCCGTTTCGTCTCGGGCAACCCGATCGTTTCGATCTTGTTCGTCCAGTCGTTGGCGCCTCCCAAGCCGAGGGGTTTGGGCGCGGAAAAACACGCGAGGTCGACGTTGTTCGTGCCGACGCGCAAGAGCGGCGCGTTCTCGCATACGCACCCGCCCTGCATCGACATCGACACCATCACGTGCGGGAACGACACCGCCGGTCGCGAATCGACCGCACCGAGCAGGAACGTCTGTGTACCGCCGCCGCTCGCGCCGGTGACGGCGATGCGCGAGGGGTCGACGTCGGGCAGCTCGGCGAGGAAGTCGAGCGCGCGAATCGAGTTCCACGTCTGAAGCCCGAGCTGGCTTTGCATCCGCAGCGTCGCTTCGACGTCATCGAACCCCTCGCGGTGCTTGATGGCGGTGCTGTCGCCGTAGCCGAGCGTGTCGTAGTGGAACACGACGCAGCCCATCCGCGCCAGCATCGCGCAGCGCGCCTGGAGCGGGGATCGCGCCCCGTTGATCGTCTGCTCGGCGCCCGCGTCAATCTCCTTCTGCGCGTCCGCGTCGCTCCGCCAGATGAACCGCCCGCCCGGCCAATGGCCGTGGGGCGAAAGCACCGCCGGGTGCTTCTCCGCGCCGTTCTTTGGGCGGTAGAGGTTTCCGGTGACGTAATGCCCCGGCAGACTTGCGAAGAACACCTTCTCGATCGTGTACGCATCACGGTCGATCCGCCCGTGGATGACGGGCCTCAGCACCGTCTTCTCCGGCATCGGCCAGAGTCCCGTGGCGACGAGCGTCTGCGTGCGCAGCTGCTTCGCGCGCCGCGCCCATCCGGCCTGGTCTTTGAACGTCGGGTCGAACGGCCACGGATGATCGACGTGGTACGGGAGCGGGTTGTCGGATTCGGCGGCTTCGGTTGTCAACGCGGCGATCCCGAGAAGACCGATCGCAACCGCAACAGTCAGCGCCCGGTGGTGCATGATCGCGACCCTTTACGTGGCAGCGCAGCCGGCAGGATTCGAACCTGCGACCGTCCGCTTAGAAGGCGGATGCTCTATCCAACTGAGCTACGGCTGCGGCGACGCGACATCATAGCCGGCGCGCCCCCCGCCGGGTAGCGGCCGGGAATTCCGGCGCGAACTCCGCGTCTCCGCAGTGAACCAGTCTTTATCTTTCTCCGTGGCCTCTGGGTGCTCCGTGTTGAATCCCTCCCGGAAGCTCACGCTCCGTGCAGGAAGTTCACCACGTCGCCGTCCTTCATCACGTAACCCTTGCCCTCGGCGCGCATCCTTCCCGCGGCCTTGATGGCCGGCTCGGTCTTGTGCTGCTTGAGGTCCTCGACGGTGTACACCTCGGCGCGGATGAACGCGCGCTCGAAGTCGGTGTGGATCACGCCCGCCGCCTGCGGCGCCGTCGCGCCGACGGGGACCGTCCAGGCGCGAATCTCCTTCGGCCCGGCGGTGAAATAGCTCTGCAACCCCAGCAGCTTGTACGCCTCGCGCGTCAGCGCCGCCAGCGCCGGCTCGGTCAGCCCCATGCTCTCGAGCATTTCCCTGCGGTCTTCCGGCGCCAGCTCCGCCAATTCGCTCT
>JBBSLV010000314.1:0-5107 GCA_038233535.1 Tepidisphaerales bacterium
ACGCCCAGCAGAGCGAGGGCGGCACGTGGCCCCTGCGCATGGTCGCGCACGTGCCAACGCCGCGCGTGCTCCAGGCGCAGCAATGGACGGCGACGCCGTCGCTGATCGTCGCGAATCTCTCCGTGAAGGACGGCCGCATCGTGGGCCAATTGACCAACCGCGGCCAGCGCCCGCTGACGAACCTCCGCATCCGTCTCGCGCAGGCTGTCGCGCGGCTGGACGTCGCCGGCATCAAGCCCGGCGTAACGATCGAAATCGATGCCGCGGTCGACCCCGACGACCGCTCGCTGGACCTCCCCCCGCCCGAGCGCTTCCACGAAAACCGGCGCGCGACGAACGCGCCGATCCCGCCGCCGGCCTACGGCGCGGTCGAGGGCTCGACGTTCGTCCGCTCAACGCGGATTTCCGAGTTGCTCGCCGCCGGCGACCGCGCATGCGTCTACGCCGAGATCATCGACCCCATTCCGCCGAGCGACTTGCCGCCGCCGGTGGACGAGCGGCACATCGCGTTCGTGCGCTCGCTGGTGCGATTGCAATCGCCGCCGCCGCGATGATCGGCGCATCACTTTGGATTGGTTCGCGCGCGACCTTCAGGCAGCAGCCGCCATCTCAGTCCGGGAAACTTGCCGAAATCGCGGTCCGCCGTCACGAATTCTGCATCCAGGTCGAGGGCGAAAGCGGCGAGGTAGGCGTCGGGAACCAGCTTCCCCCTGGCTCCGGCAGCACGACAGAGCCGATCGAATATCGCCCAGTGGCGCCCGCTCGGCTGAACGATCATGCAGCGCGGTGATGACTTCAACGCCGCGCAGAAATCGAGGGCTTCCGCAGTGGTGCTCGGCGGGCGAAATGCGGGTTGCGTCACGACGCGCACGAAGCTGCTCAGCGCGATCTCCGGCACGCCGAAGGAACGCTCCTCCGCCAGGAGTCCTTCCAGAAACCGGGCGAACGGCGGATGCTGCGGGAGCTCCGCCCGGTGCGCGTAGACGAGCACGTTAACGTCGATGAGAAGCACGGCCACCCCCGATGATTCGCTCGGCGTCCTCGGCGTACATCCGCTCGATCATTGCTCGATATTCCGCTTCGCTCATCGTCCGCCCGGAATGGCCCCCGACCGTCGGCAGCACCGTCCGTTTCCGCGGGGTCGCCGCACCGCCGCCGTTCGACAGCAGTTGCAGCACCGCCTCCTCGATCACCTGCGTGAAGGTGCGATCGTGCTTGGCCGCATACTGCCTGGCCCGGCGGGCGAGTTCCTCGTTCATCCGGATCGTCGTTCGCATGGAAGGGATTATCGGCATGTGACATATGTATGTCTATGTTGCTTTTGAAAGACAACACTGTCCGCTTCGCGATAGACTCTGCTCGTGGACATCGTCACCGCCATCACCGGGGCCAGCGGCGCACTTTACGCGCAGCGGTTTATTCATGGGCTTATCGCCGCGGGGGTGAACGTGCATCTCGTCGTCTCGCCGCTCGGTCGCCGGCTGCTGCACGACGAGCTGGGCATGGAGACCGTCGACCTGAAAGCCCTCGCCGGCACCGAGGAGCACACGATCACGCTCTATCCGTACAACGACGTCGGCAGCAAGCTTGCCAGCGGCAGCTTCCTGCACGATGGAATGGTCATCATCCCCTGCTCCAGCAACACCCTGGGCGAAGTCGCCCACGGCCTGGGCGGAAACCTCATCTCCCGCGCGGCGGCGGTAACGCTCAAGGAGCGGCGGAAGCTCATCGTCGCGCACCGGGAGATGCCGCTGTCGGCGATCGACGTGACGAACTACAAGATCCTGACCGACGCCGGCGCGATCGTCGCGCCGACGAACCCCGGCTTTTACCTGAACCCCACGACGGTCGGCGAGGTCGTCGACTTCGTCGCCGGCAAGCTGCTCGACCTGCTGGGCGTCCGCCACGCGCTTGACACCCGATGGGATCCAAAAAACGTCCGTCCGCCGCTTGCCCGGCTGGGAGTGACAGCCGACAACTCGGCGCGATCGACTCCCTGAAAGAGTTAGCCACCGATGAACACCGATGCACACCGATCAGAGCTTGAAATCCCTGATCTTTCTTCTGCTTTTCATCGGTGTTCATCGGCGCCTCATCCGTGGCAACGACTTCGCGCCTTTGCCGCCGACATCAAAGTCAGCCACACGGTGTTCGCAATGCCTTGGGCGATCCTGGCGGCAGTCATGGCGTGGGACGTGGTGCGCGGCCCGCTGGCGGGGAAGCTGGCGCTGGTTGTCGTGTGCATGGTGACGGCCCGCACGGTCGCGATGGCGGCGAACCGGTTGCTCGACGCGGAGATCGACGCGCAAAACCCCCGGACCGCCCGGCGCGCGCTCCCGAGCGGCACGTTGTCACGATCGTTCGTCCTTGGCGCACTGGTGCTGTGCTCGATCGCGTTCATCGCCGCGACGGGGGGGGTCTGGCTGCTTTACCGCAACCCCTGGCCGCTGATCCTGTCGCTGCCCGTGCTGCTGTTCCTCAGCGCCTACCCCCTGCTGAAACGCTTCACGCACCTGTGCCACTATTACCTCGGCGCCGCTCTCGCCCTGGCGCCGGTATGCGCGTGGATTGCGATTGCCGGGACACTCGCCTGGCCCCCGGTGATCATGGCACTGGCCGTGCTCACATGGACGGCGGGGTTCGACATCATCTATGGTTGCCAGGATTACGACTGCGACATCCGCGACGGAATCAGTTCCGTGCCGGCGAAGATGGGCATCGCCGGAGCGCTGTGGGTGAGCCGCGTAACCCACGTCGTGTGCTTTGCGCTGCTCGTGACGCTGGGTCTGGCATCCACGCCGCTGGGCACGCTCTACTTCGTCGGCGTCGCCTGCGCGGGGGTGCTGCTTATCGTCGAGCACGCGATCGTCAAGCCGCACGATTTGTCGAAGGTCGGGCTGGCGTTCTTCACGATCAACGGGATCGTCAGCTTGCTCCTGGGCAGCCTTGGCGTCGCCGACGTTCTGCTGCGTTGATGTCGCGCCGGTGCCCCGTCGACGGGAACCCAACGGCTTTTCGCGGCGATCCTCCCAGCGCGGCTCCATCATCTGATTGCTCCACGCATCGTACTTCCCGCGGGGCTGCTTTCGCACTTCGGGCTTCGATTGCGCCAAGCCCGTCAGTCAACTGTGGCACCTTCCAGCACGCGGATGGTCGTGTCATCAATCTCGACGATCAAATCCCGCTGCGCCAGACGCGCCAGGCCCCGATGCACCATACGACCAGGAAAAAGCCCGCAATTGCGAGGTGATTCGTGCCGCTTCCGGTGCCGTTGTACGAACCCTGGCCGGGGCTGAAATAAAACATGCCCCGCCGGGACAGGTCATCTGCATAGGCGGCGCGGGCGATTTCCAACAGGTCCAGCGCCTCGTTCTGCAACGCGTCGTCCGCGTCATGAACGCCGCCGAGCTTCATCCACTGGAGGATAACTTCGGTCGAGAGGGCCGCACCGGTGACCTGGGCGCCCGATGAACCGGAGTAGGCGTACGCCAGGTGACGACCTCGAAGATCCAGTTGAACTGCGTTGCCGTCGTTCGTATAGAGTTCCAGGCGCACGCGGCGACGATGGAAAGGCCACATATAACCGTCTTGGATCGCGACGACGCGCACGCGGTACTTCTCGGAGTCCGGCGTCATTTCGTGGGTCTGCGTAAGGTGGCGCCAGACGACCATGTTGTCGGCGACCATCCACAGGGGGATGACACCGATCACGAAAAGGATCGTCCAATTGGAGACGCGCTCCCCGCGTGACGGCCGCGCGCGAACGCCGGGCGCGACGATGCCGACGTGACGGAGATCGTTGCCGCATTCGGGACAGGCGAACGTCGGCAGTCCGCGCGCGGGGTAGCCGCAATGTCCGCAGTGCGGCAGGGGCGCCGGCGCAGATGCAATGGTCATGCGGCCTCCGCGAGCTTCGTCTCGGGGGCGGGGCGGCGGTGCACGTGAATAATCCACGCGATCCGCGCGATCCAGACCGCCAGGAGCGTGACCAGAACCCAGTTGATGATTTCGGTCGGCTCGCCGGCGCCGTATCCTTCGCCGCCGCCACCGCTTCGGAAACTGGGAGCCGGCGGGGACTTGATGTCCCCAGTGCGCGTCGCACGGATGACATTGAAGATTTCCGAGGCGTGCTTCGGCGCGGTGGGCGTCGAAACGTCGACACCGGCAGTGGCCATCCACGCGAGCAGCGTCTCGGGCGTGAGTCTGCCGGGGCGATAGATCATTCGCAGTCGCTGATCGTTCGTCTGATAGCGCATCGAACGCGTGTTGACGAAAAGCGCCGCGCGCCTGCGATCGGGACCGACAAGCAGCACCGTCGCCTCGTCGAGCGAGCATGTCTTGGAGAAGCCCGAACCCTGGGCGGTAATCTCGACCTTTCGAAACGACTCGTCGAGCGGCGCAAGATAACGCTGCGCGTGGCGGTCGTAGTGCTTGAGCGTAAAGAGCACGCCAACGGTGATGCCGCCGATCACGATGATGAAGAAGGTCCAACGGGTAATCGCCGGAGCGGCGCCGGGATGCACATCGAAATCGCGGCCGATGCCGACGTGCCGGACGTCACATTGGCAGCGCGGGCAGGTGAACTCGCGCAACCACTCTGCGGTAAACCCGCAGCGGCCACAGGCAAGGAAATGTCGGTCGGGCGTGACCATGGGACAGTTTTCAATTCTGCCGCGCGGGTTAGAAGCACGGTGAGCGCACCCTTATACTTCAAGGAGCGATGGACGACGCAATTTCGAACATTTCGGACGACGCCTTGCTGCCCGTTCGGGAGACAATCCTGGCCGGCGAGGTGCTTTCACATGCCGACGGCGTGGCGCTTTACCGCAGCCGCGACTTGCACGGCATCGGACGACTTGCCAACTTCGTCCGCGAGCGACTCCACGGCGACAAAACGTTCTACAACCGCAACCGGCACATCAACTACACCAACGTCTGCGCCCTCTCGTGCAAGTTCTGCTCCTTCTACCGCAAGCGCGGCGAAGAAGGCGCGTACGAAATGCCCCTCGAGCAGGTGATCGAGATCGCCAGGAAGGCCGCCGACGCCGGGGCGACGGAGGTCCACGTCGTCGGCGGGCTGCACCCGTGGCTGAAGTTCGACTATTAC
>JBBSLV010000315.1:0-5098 GCA_038233535.1 Tepidisphaerales bacterium
CGCCGCGGTGCTCCGGGCGATCAACCGTAACGGCGCCGTCGTCGAAAACAGTCTCGACCCCGGTGTAGCTCAAGCCGACGTCATCCGGCAGTCCGCGGAACTGGGTAACCTGCCGGGCGAGGTTCTCGGGCATCCATTCATCATCGGAATCGAGGAAGGCCACGAATTCGCCGCGGGCCTCCCGAAGACCACGATTACGCGCCGCGCCGACACCGGCGTTCATTTGCTGGCGGAGGTATTTCACGCGCTTGTCCGCGCAGCGCGCCACCACGGCCGTCGTGTCGTCCGTTGACCCGTCGTCCACGATCAGCACTTCGAAATCGGCGAACGTCTGCGCGAGCACGCTGTCGAGCGTCCGCGGGAGCAGTTGGGCGCGGTTGTAGGTCGGGATGAGGACCGTCACGACCGGCCGCGCCTGGGGAGCATAATCGCGCGGCGGCGGCGGCGATGAGGCGAGCACCCGCTCGGCGGTGGCGAGGCCGAAGGTGAGATTCTCCGGCGCAAGGGGCTGCTGCGGCGCGGCGGAGCAAGCGGGTCGCGAAGTGGTGCGCAGCAGTCGATTTTTCGCGCGGACCCAGATCGGCGGAGCGTAACGCCGCGCGTGTGTCTCGGCTTGATCTGCAAAGCTCGCGCCCGCTTCGCGCGCATCCGTGGCGATCAGCTCGAAAGCCCGCCGGAGCGGTGGTTGATACTGATGCAGCATGCCCCTTTCCGCCAACCAGCAGGCGATCTTCTCAACCGCGCGGATGCGGGAGTGCAGCCCGGCGGCGGTCAACCGGTTTCCGCTCAGCGAGGTTGTGCCCGCGGGCATTCGACGGTAATACGCGGCGCCGCCGGAGGCGTTCAGCAGGGGCGTACCGCTCGCCAAAGCGCGCATCATGAGGTCACCGTCGTCGTTGACGCTCAACTGCTCATCCCAGCGTCCCGCCCGCTCGAAACCACCCCTCGACCAGAGCACCGAGCAAGGCGGGTGATACCAGCCCGTCAGCCAGGCGCTGAGCGCATCCTGCCCGGGACGGCGCGGCGCGCACGTCGCCGGCCTTGCCACCCACGTCTCCCCCACCTGCTCCAGCCGATGCCATGGACACACGGCCACCGCGTCCGGCTGCCGCGACAGCGCCGCCGACAGCGCGCCCAACGCGTCCGGCCCCAATACGTCGTCGGCGTCGAGGAACATCAGCGCGTCACCCGTCGCGGCGAAGGCACCGATGTTCCGCGTTCGCGATGCGCTGCCCGATCGCTGCGAAATCACCCGCACGCGGTCCGATAACGCGCATTCAAACCGCCGGGCGATCGCGAGGCTGCCGTCGGTGGAGCCGTCGTCCACAACGATGATCTCTCGCGCAGGCCGGGCCTGCTCCAGCACCGATCCGATGGTCTGCGCGAGATACCGCTCGGCGTTGTAGCAAGGGATGATGACGGAGAGGTTCATGTCGTGTGGCGGAGCGTGCGAACCAGTCGCAAGCGATTGTAAGTGGTTTGCAGCAAGCGCGCTCAAGGATATATTAAGACCATATGAAGACAACGCATAGCATCGAGTTGTCGATCTCCGCCACCCCCGCCGCCGTCTGGCGAATCACCGGCTGGCTTGTGGGGGCGGTGGCACTGTTGCTCGCCCTGCACATCGTCGCGCTGATGGCGCCCGGAGAGATGTCAATCACGACGCTGCGGTACTTGCTCAACGACTTTAACCTCGACCGCGAAAACACGCTGCCGGCGTGGTTTTCCTCGATGCTGCTGCTGGCGGCGGCGGTGCTGATGCTCGGGATTGGCGTGCGGGCCCGCCGACGGGGCGAGCGCCTCGCCAGGCGATGGATTCTGATCGGCGTCATTTTCGTACTGCTTTCGATTGACGAAGCGGCGTCGTTCCACGAGCTGACGATCCACCCGCTGCGCAACCACTTCCACCTCAGCGGCATCTTCTACTGGTCCTGGGTTCTGCCCGCGATCGTCATGCTGACGCTGCTGTCCGTGATCTACCTGCCGTTCGTTTTCGCCCTGCCCGCTCGAACACGATGGGGACTGATCGCCGCCGCCGTGCTTTACCTGTCGGGAACGATCGGGACGGAGATGGTCGGCGGCGTCATCGCCTCCGACGCAGGCGGCACCCGCACCACCGCGTACGCGATCACCATTACAATCGAAGAAATGCTGGAGCTGATCGGCCTGGTGGTGCTTCTGCACACGCTGATGATGTTCGCGTTCGTTCGCCACGCTGCGCCGAAGGCGGCCGCGGAGACGCCTGGCCATCGTGAAGCCGCCCTGGCCGAGGCGCTGTGAGCGCATCCTGAACCATATGCACAAGCGAGTGCCTACGGTAGCGCGGACAAGACATCCGCGACGGCCCGCACATCGGCCCGGAGGTCTTTCTCCAGGGGGTGCATCTCCCCCAGCCCCTCGGTGGGAATCAGCCAGTAGTCGTGACGCATCGCCGACGCCAGGGCATAAAAGTTCGGGTTTGGGAAGCATAAGTCAGCCAGTTCGACCACCTGCGTGCCCGGCGGGCAGAACATCATGTTGGTCAGGCCCGCCCCGTGGGGCGCCAGCAGCACGCGCGTCTGCTTCATCAGCTCGACCTGCTGCTCGAACGAGAGGGCTTCCATGCATACGCGCTCGAAGCCAGCGGGATCAAGGATGTTCCAGAGGTCATCCTCGTTGACCAACCGCCGGCGCGTCGCGCCGGCGCGGCTGATGAACACCCTGCGGCTTGGCGGCGGCGCATTGAGAACGCCGAACGCCGCGGGGACGAGCCGGAGCAGTTCCGGCCGGAATCGGTCGGTACCCAGCAGCGTAAACTCTTCGACATGCAGGGGGCGCGACTCGTCATAGGTGCGGAATTGCGCAGGATCGATGCCGAGCATGCGCAGCGAGCCGTCGATCGCAGCCGTTCGCTGCGCCGGAAGCACGACGTCCGCCAGCGCGCCGCGCTCGCGCAGGAGCAGGAGCTTGGGCAGGTGGGCGGTGAGCCAGTGCGAGTGATTGTGGTAGACGCGCTCGATGAACCACGTCGCCCGCTTCAGGCGAACGGGCGGCAGGGCGTGGCGGAGCACCTGCGCATGCCGCGGGCGGAAGCGGATCTCGCGCAAGTCGAGCGCGCTGCCGTCGCCGGTGACGATGGCCGGGATGAAATCGTTCTCCTTCTCCGCATCCCGGTACGAGACGACGCGGCAGTCGGGAAGTGTCGCGACGAACGTTTCGCCGCTCGTCCGCTGCGGGACGTCGCGGAAGGAGTACCCCCACCACCCGCGGTCGTCCGGCAGCGCGCCGCGCGATGCGACGTTGCGCGGCAGCGGATTCTCGGCGACCGCCTCGGGATGAACCGTCTCGTAGCCCACGCGCCCCGGCGAATCGGCGCGACGCGCGAAGTACGCCTCGACCGTCTGGCGAACAACGAACCGATATCCCAGCCACGCTGGGGGCACCCCCCGATGGATGGCCGCCCAGGCGAGACGGTTCCAGCCCCGCCTCAAGCTTCCGATGAATTGTGGTGGCATGAATGGCATTCACTTAAGCCGCTGAAGCCCCGTTCTGGTTCAGGATCGACGGTCGGCAGTGGCAATTTGGCCTTAAGTGAATGCCATTCGTGGTGGCATCACTTGATTCCCAAAGCAGCCAGAGCCGCGCGGCGATCTGACGCGGCAAGCGTGTGACGGGTGACGCTACCGCTCCAGGTCCGCCCTCATGAACAAGGGGTCGCAATACACCAGCGCGCTCGCGTCGTAGCCGACCAGCGTCGCGGCGGGCTATTGCTCCGGTGAACACGCCTTCGCGCGGCACTGCTTATAGACTCCATAGAGGATGTATCCCGTCGGCGCGAGGTGGCGTTTGATGTCGTCGAGCGTTGCGAAACGCTTGTACTTCATCTGGTCGAATCCGACCTCCACCTGAATGAGTGCGACGCGCGAGGACTGAAGCGCGCCATGGGCCCCCGCCAACACCTCCAGTTCGTAACCCTCCGTGTCGATCTTCAGGAAGTGAATCAGATCGATTCCGTGTTGCGCTATCACACCATCGACCGTCGCCACCTCCACCGTCTCCGTGCCGGTGACGGGCGCCCATTCCGGCAGGAATGAGTTCATGGCCGTGATCTCGTGCAGGAAGATCTTCTCCCGCCCGGGCTTCGCTCCCAACGCCAACCGGAAGCAGCGAACGTTTTCGAGATGCCGGGTGCGCTGGAGCAGGGGTCTGGTAGGTCGAGGCGACCGGCTCGAACGCGTAAACCTGCGGCAAGGGCAGGTGCTCGGCGATGCGCAGAACCGTTCGCCCGTCGTTGGCGCCCACGTCGAAGATGACGTCGCGGCTTGACCAAGAGCGCCAGCGCGCGACCGTCGCGTCGGCGTGCTGGTTGGCGGGTGTTCTGGGCGAGGCACGTTCGATGCGCACGCCCAACGTCTTCTCCACGACCGATTGGCGCGACGCTTCATCTGGCTGTTGATGGCACTCACGGTTTTCCTGCTGCCTTCCATCTCATAAGGGGTTTGGCCGAGGTACTTGTCAAGCGGCGGCGGCTCAGGACGGGGCGCGGGGGATGGTCCAGCGATGGCGCGGCGCGGTGACCACCCCCGTCTGCTCCTGGACCAGCGGTCGCCCATCAATGACGCCAGGCTGGACATCGAACATGACGGCGCTTTCAATGGCGTCCTCCAGCTCCGCTCCGGAGAAGACGCCGGGCGTGACGTAGTAACGGCCGGGCACAAGCGGCATCTCCGGAATCTCACAGGCGAACCGCTTGCCGTCGACGATCGTGTCGTTCGGCGCGGTCACGCGGCTGGTAAAGCGGCAGGCGCGCTGGGTCAGGTGGTTGAGGATCGTAAAGGTGCAGGCCATGTCCGGCATCAGATGGCTGACCTCACACTGGATCCGGGCCGTCTGACCGTAGATCAGCAGCCCCGGCGCATGGTCGTGCCCCTCGGTATGAACGTCCATGCGGACGATGCGTGTGCGGCCGCGCCCCCGGCGGTCGGTCCTGTCGGCGAGCGGGACGGCGCTCTGCTCGCCGGCGGACTTCAGGTAGAGCTGGGCGGCTTCATCCGGTGGACCTTCCGCAACCAGCCGCCCCCCCTTGAGCACCAGCGCACGGTCGCACAGCGACTGAATC
>JBBSLV010000316.1:0-5077 GCA_038233535.1 Tepidisphaerales bacterium
ACGCCGCCGGCCGCGCCGGCAAATGTCGTTGCCGTGGGAGAAACAGCAGGCATCCGGATCGACTGGACGGATAACGCCGAGAGCGATCTGGCCGGGTATCGCGTCTACCGGAGCGATGCGGAGAACGGCGAGTACACGCTGCTGAGCGGCGGCCTGCTGAGCAGCACGGACTACCTCGACACCACCGCGCCAAACGGCGCGACCAGCTACTACCGCGTAACGGCCGTCAACAGCAGCGGCATGGAGTCGACATTCGCGGGCGTCAACGCGGTTCGTCCCGACTCCGTTCCGCCCCAGGCGCCGGCCGCTCTGGGCGCGACCGGTTCACCTTCGGCGATCGCGCTGGAATGGGCGGAGAATCGTGAAAATGACCTCGCCGGATACAACGTCTACCGCAGCACTTCCGCCGACGGCGTGTACGTGAAGCTCAACGCGAGCCTGCTGCGGGTTCCCAGCTACGTTGACGCGGATGCGCCCGCCGGCGTGAGGAGCTTCTATCGCGTAACTGCGGCCGACGTGCACGGCAACGAATCCGCCCCCGCCGGCGCCAGCTCGCTGCGTCCCGTGCTCGGCGCCAACGGGAGCGCCAACGACATCGCCTACGACGCCAGCGGCGCCCTGCACTTCGCCTACTATGACGCCGTCGAGAAGACGGTGAAGTATGCCACGCGCGGCAGCGACGGGTTCTGGTCGTCGCTTCAGACGGTTGACACGAGCGGCGCCGACGTCGGCAGCTATCTTTCGCTGGCGCTGAACTCCGCCGGCGAGCCTGCCATCGCCTACTTCGACGGCACCAGCGGCGACCTTCGGTACGCAGCCCTCCGGGGGGGAACGTGGAACGTCCAAATCATCGACTCCAGGCAGATTGTCGGCTTGTACCCGTCGCTGAAGTTCGACCTGAACGACCGGCCGGTCATCGCATATTACAAGAAGTCAACCGGGGATCTGCGCCTCGCGCGGCATGATGGTGCTGCGTGGACGATCCAGAGCATCGCGACCGTCGACGACGTCGGCCGATTCGCGAGCCTCGCCATGCAGTCGAACGGGCTTTGGGCAATCGCCTACGAAAACACCAGCGTCGGCGGGCTGCAATACTCATACCAGACCAGCCCGTCGCACTGGCAGGCGATCACCATCGACCGGGGAAGCGCCGGATTCGCCTACATTTCGCTCACGTTTGATCCGTATGGCCGGGCCAGCATCAGCTACCAGGAATGTTCCATGGCCGACCTGAAATACGCGGTGCTCAAGCGCGGCAAATGGGTGAGGGAGACCGTTGCCTGGAAGGGCCAGATCGGACAACACTCGAAGCTGATGTTCGGCGCCGACGGCATGGCCAACATCTTCTTCTACAGCAAACAGCTGAACACGCTCATGCGCGCCGAAGGCCACCTTGGAGATTGGATCCTGACCACGCTTGAGAGCGGCGGCGGACGGTACAGTTCGGCGGCGCTGGGCACCGCGAACACCATCACCTACTCGTGGCTTGACGGTGATGCACAGGTGCTGCGCTTACAGGATATCGGCTAAACATGGCCGTCCATGTTCTGCGCGCAACACGCACCGGCAGCCGGACTACCGTTAAGCTTCCTGCGTGACGACCGCTCTCGAACCATTTTCACCTCTCCTGCGCCCCGACGCGTTGCCCAGGGGTGACGTCGAGGGGCTGTACGTCCACGTCCCGTTCTGTTTCCACAAGTGCCACTACTGCGACTTCTATTCCATCACCCGGCAGACGCCGGAGCGGATGGACCGCTTTGTGGACCTCGTCCTGCGCGAGGCCGAGGGATGGACGGCGCAAGCCCAGGGCCCGACCGCTCGGCCGCGGACGATTTTCTTTGGCGGGGGGACGCCGACGCTGCTGCCGGTCGAGCAGATGCGGCGGTTGATCCTCGGGCTGCGCGAACGGTTTGATTTCTCGCTGGTGAATGAGTTCACCGTCGAAGCGAACCCGGCGACGCTGTCGGATGAGTTCACGGCGATGCTGCGCGCGGTCGGCGTCGATCGGTTGAGCTTCGGTGCTCAGAGTTTCGATCGCGCCGAGCTGGCGACGCTCGAGCGGCATCACGATCCGGACGACGTCCCGCGGAGCATCGCGATCGCGCGGGGTGCGGGGTTTACGCGGTTGAACGTCGATCTCATCTACGCGATTCCGGGGCAGACGATCGAGAAATGGGCGGATTCGCTTGAGCAGGCGATTGCCCTCGATACGCCGCATCTGTCGTGCTACGGGCTGACGTACGAGTCGAACACGCCCATCGCGGTGAAGAAGCGGCTGGGCACGATGATCCCGATCGAGGAGTCGCTGGAGCTGGACATGATGCGCTTCACCCGCCGACGGCTGGCGGAGGTGAACCGCCCGGCGTACGAGATCAGTAACTACGCCATCGCCGGCGAACCGTGCCGGCACAACCTGGTTTATTGGACGGGCGGGAACTACATCGGCCTGGGTCCGTCGGGGGCGTCGCACGTGTCGGGGTGGAGATGGAAGAATCGCCCGCATCTGGGCGAGTGGGAGAGCGCGATTGAAGCCGGTCGTTTGCCCGCAACCGACGTCGAGCACCTCACGCCCGACCAGCGCGCCGGTGAGCTGGCGATGCTCCTGCTGCGCCTGACCGATGGGTTAACTTTTGACGTCTTTACCGGTCGCACGGGTTGTGACGCGCGGCGGCTGTTCGCGCCGCAGATCGATCAGCTCGCGCCGCTGGGGCTGATAATCCTGGATGACACGTCGATTCGCCTCACCGATCGCGGCTTGAGCGTCGCCGACGCCGTAGCCGCTGAATTCCTCGCCGGCGCATCGTAGCGCCACCCGCAACGCGCGTCCCGCGATTTTCCCGGCACTCTCCACCTAAACGGCCGTGTCCGCGCCGTCGATAACAACGACGTGGACTGGCTGCGCGGCCCATCCGACAGAGTTGCCCCCGGCTTTGCAAATTGCGGCAACCATCAGACCGCGCCGTGCGTGCGGCCCCCCCGGTTTGACCGGCCGAACGCCCAATCGTACGGAGTGGTTGCGGGGACAGGTGGAGAGAACGAATGCTCGGTTTCGTACAAAACTGGCTCGCCCCCAAGTGGTTCGGATCGGGGTGCAACCCGATTGGGGTTGATTTCGGCAGCGACTGCCTGCGCATGGCGCAAGTGCAGTGGACCGGGAGCGAGCACAAGCTCATCGCCGCCGCCAGCGCCGACGTTCCGGCGCACCTGCGCAGCGATCCCGTCGCTCGGCTCAACTATTTCATCGAAACAACGCGCGACCTGCTCGCCCAGGGCAACTTCAAGGGCCGCGCCGCGGTCCTCGGGCTGCCGGCGGCGTGGATGTACATCCAGCACCTCCGCATGCCCAAGCTCGACGAGGAATCGCTTAAGAAAGCCCTGGTCTTCGAAGCGCGCGGCAAGCTGCCCATCGACCCCAGCCAGGCGCTGCTGCGCCACCTCATCGCCGGCGACGTTTATCAGGATCAGGAGCCCAAGAGTGAAGTAATCGTCATGGCCGCCAAGCGCGAGCTGGTGAACCAGTACCTCGCGGCGGCGGCGAAGGCGAAGCTCGACGTGATCGGGATGAACGTCGAGCCCAAGGCGATCCTCGACTGCTTCAACTTCGTTCACCGCCGCAAGATCGACGCCCAGATGACGCAGTGCTTCGTCGACATCGGGTGCGGCGCGACCCGCGCCATGATTACGCGCGGCGGGCAAATCCTGTTCGCGCGGGTGATTCCCATCGGCGGCGACCACTTCAACCGCGCGGTGTCGCAATCGCTGAAGATCACCGCCGACGACGCGCGGCTGCTGCGCATCAAGCTGTGCCACCAGCAGCCCGCGCTGGACGAGCGGCGAGAGAAGCAGGAGGTCGCTGACGTTCGGTCGATCTCCGCCGCGCCTGCGAACACCGAAACAACCGAAAACTCCTTCGCCCTGCTCTCGGCCGGGATGGCCGCGAGCAACCGCAGGCGGGAGATGGGCATCGCCGAGGTCGCCCCGGTTTCAGCTACCGCCACGGCCGTCATGGAAGCCCCGGCCAGGGTGCCGGCGCTGGCGGAGTCTTTGCAAGCCGGGGCGGTCGAGCGGGCATGCGCCGAGCCACTGGGCAAGCTGGTCGACGAGCTGGATCTGTGCCGCCGCTATTACGAAGCGACGTTTCCGAACAAGCCGGTCGAGCGGCTGATTTTCGTGGGCGGCGAGGCGCGTCAGCGCACGCTGTGCCAGCACATCGCCCGCGGGCTGGGGCTGGCGGCGCAGGTGGGCGACCCGATGGTCCGCATGGGCCGCGTCAGCGACATCGGCGTCGAGAGCGGTCTGGACCGCCGCCAACCCCAGCCCACCTGGGCCGTCGCCATCGGGCTGAGCATGGGTCCGGAAACGGCATAGTTGCCAGTTGTTAGTAGTTGATAGGTGTTAGTCGTTAGTTGCCAGTGAAAGAAGCTGCTCCGGTGGTTTTTCCGGCAACTGACAACTGACAACTCTGGAGAATCGCAATGAGCGCCCCGAACCAACTGAGCTTTCTGCCCGACGATTACCTGGCCCGCAAGGCCATTCGCCGGACGAACGTGATCTTCGCCCTGCTGTTCCTGATGACGGTGGGCGCGAGCGGTGCCGCGTTCACGCACGCGAAGAAGGGCGTGAAGCTCGCCCGCGAGGCCAACGACATCGCCCGCGCCGACAAGGCGCAGGCCGCCCGCCCGATCGAACAGTTCCAGAAGCTTCAGGAGAAGCAGCGGACGATGGCGATGCAGGCGGAGCTGACGAGTTCGCTGATCGAGAAAGTCCCACGGAGCTTTTTGCTCGCGGAGCTGACGAACTCGCTCCCCACCGGCGTGTCGCTCGTTGACGTCGTGCTCGAAAGCCGCAAGCGCTCGGCCAACGCGGCGCCGGCGGCGAAGACGGCGTTCGAGGTCAAGGCCGCCGGCAGCGCCGGCGCGAAACCGCAGGCCCAGCAACTCCAGCCGATCGTGCTGGACGTCACCATGAAGGTGACCGGCGTGGCCTCCAACGACGTGCAGGTCGCGCAGTTCATCACCAAGCTCAACGGTTCGCGGCTGCTCAAGGACGTCAACCTCGTCATCAGCGACGAGTTCAA
>JBBSLV010000317.1:0-5023 GCA_038233535.1 Tepidisphaerales bacterium
CCAGCGACAGCCCGATCTCGGCCGTCACCAGCGTCAGAATGACGAGGAAGGCGTTGGTGACCGAAAAATCATCTCCGAGCAGCGCCTGTTGCGTCGCCTCGCCAATAATGAGCAGCAGCACGAAATCGAATGTCGTGATCTGAGCGAGCGAGCGTTTGCCCATGAGGCGGAAGACAACAAGCAGGAACACGTAGATGGACAGGGCTCGGAGAATGGAGCTCATTGCGCATCCCTCACGCATCCCGCTCGGACACGCATCCCGCTCGTGCGGCGGCGAATCGCGCGCTTACGGGTAGATCAGTTGCCTGAACTGAACAGACGACCCGTCTGCGACACCTACGGTCGCCATGTGCATGCTCGCCCGCTGGTAGCGGAGGTGGAACACGACGTCACCATCTCCAACCGCGTCCGGGTGGGCGAACACATAGGTCACGCGATCGCCAGCCAACTCCATGCGCACTGGTTCAGGCGAAATGGACTCGATCTGGCAACGGTCAAGAAAGGTTCGCTCCAGCCAGATATGCGATTCCCCGCCGGTTGCAGCGACATCGCCGAGCCGGATGCGCAATTCCTCCGACGACTGGCTGCGACAGAATCGCCCGAACTCAGCCGTCAGCGCCCCGCCCGGGTCGGCGACGGTTCCCCGACTGAACGGCCCGGACCCGAATAACCCCAGCGCTGCCGCGAGCAGCACGAGAACGAACGCACTCCAGCCGATGCGTTCGGCAATCCATGCGCGCCGCTGATACGACAGATCCTGCTCGATCTCCAGATCCCCAACGCGCTGGCCCTCGGGCTGGGGCGCATCACTTGGCGTCATCGTCGCAACCTCAGCCTTTCCAGGTATCTACGGCAAAGACACAAGCGACTGCCGGCCGGCACGGCGGGACCGGCATCGCGTCGCTTGCGTCTTCGCGGATACAAGGGATTGTCGCGTGCCGTATGGGCTTACGCGTCGGGCTGCGCCGCTTCGACGTTGATGCGCTCGGCCAGCTTCGTGAGCTTCTTGTCGGTGGCGCCTTCCTCGTCGAGGATCGACTGAAGGATCTTCGACGCCTCGCTTTCGCCCAGCAGCTTGGCATACGTCCGCAGGGTGCCGTAGGCGGCGATCTCATAGTGCTCGGCGCGCTGGGCGGCGGCGATGAGGGCGGCGTCCATCACGTCCGGGTCCATGTCCTCTTCCATGACGTCCTTGCCCTCTTCGACGATCCCCTGCATCGCCTTGCATATCTTGGTCTTCGGCTTCTCATCGAACAATCCGAACACCTGTTCAACGCGCTCCTGGTGAACCTTCGTCTCCTCCAGGTGCTGTTGAAACGCCGCCTTGAGTTCGGCGGAGTCGGCCTTCTTCGCCATCTTCGGAAGCGCTTTTACGAGTTGCCCTTCCGCGTGATAGACGTCCTTGAGCTCGTCGAGGAACAAGTCCCTAAGGGTTTCCATTTCCATGATTGATCTCCTTCTGTGTGCGGGATGGTGAAGTCTAGTCCGTGAGCCGATGACGCCGGGTCGATCGCCTGGTTCGCAGCGGAATGCAATCATCATGCCCGTCCACGCGCGCTTGCACGATGAGGATCGGAATGGCAGACCGCTCTGGCCCCTGCGACGAGATGGCACGTCTATCGTGACTCTGTCATGACATGAGGTCGAGGTGGTGCTGACCTACTTCAGCGCCGCCGCGCCGGCCTCGGCGACGGCATGGTCGTTTTCGACGGTCGAGCCGCTCACCCCGATGGCGCCGATGACCGTCCCGTCCCCGGCCTTAAGCGGGATCCCGCCGGGGAACGTGATCAGCCCGTCGTTGGAGTGCTCGATGTTGTACAACGGGCCGCCGGGCTGGCTGAGCTTGCCGATCTCGCCGGTGTTCATGTCGAAGTAGCGGGCGGTCTTGGCTTTCTTGATCGCGATGTCGATCGAACCCAGCCATGCCCCGTCCATCCGCGCGAAGCTCTTGAGGTTCCCCCCGGCGTCGACGATGGCGATGTCCATCTTCGTGTCGGTTTCCTTTGCCTTTTCAATCGCCGCCATCGAGACTGCCGCCGCCTGATTGAGCGTGATGTCCTTCGTGGTCATCGAGCTGGTGTCACGCTTCTCCTGGTGCAGCCCCTGCTGCTGTCCCTGCTGCTGGGCCAGTGCTGAAGAGGTCGGCGAGCCGAAGTAAACCGCCGTCGCGGCCACGCCGAGAATCATTCCGCCGAGAACGAGGAGTTTGCTGCGCTGCATGATGAGTCCTTTCCGAGAGAGGGTTGGAGTGCGCGCTGTCGCGCGAACTGCGCCTCGCAAGCGAGGCGGCTAAATGGTTCTTTGCGCGCGGCGCATCGAGATGCGACGTGCGCGACGTCTGCGTTATTTCGCGAGTTCAGTTTCGATCGCCTTGATCACTTCTTCCGAATCCGGCTGGGTCTTGGGAGCGAAGCGGGCGACGACGGCGCCGTCCCTGCCGATCAGGAACTTCTCGAAATTCCATTTGATCTCGCCCGCGGGCTGCGGGTTCGTCTCCTGCGCGGTCAGGAACTTGTACAGCGGGTGCTGCCCTTCGCCCTTGACGACGATCTTCGAGAACAGGTCGAACTTCACCCCATAGTTTTTCTCGCAGAACGCGGCGATCTCCTCGCTCGTGCCCGGCTCCTGCGCGTTGAAGTCGTTGGCGGGGAACCCGAGGATCGCCAGTCCCTGGTCGGCGTACTTCTCGTGCAACCCCTGGAGCGGCTTGTACTGCTTCGTGTTCCCGCACTTGCTGGCGACGTTGACCATCATGACGACCTTGCCCTTGTACCTGGCAAGATCGACGGATTTCCCGTCGAGGCTGTCCATCGTGAAATTCAGCGCCGGCGGGACGTCTTTGGCGTCCGTGGGCTTGTCGTCGGCGGCAATCGAAACGACGCCGAACCACCCAAGCATGGCGACAAGCACGAGAGAGATAAGGTTTCGCATGGTTCTCCTGTTGTACCCGCGTAACCGACGGGTGTGAAATGGACGAATGACCAACTGTTCCACATTGGCTTCGTTTCGTCACCCACAAAGCACTCGCTGGGCGCGAAAACCCTGTTTTGGCGCAATGGCGCGGGTGTTTATGGGTTTTGCGTTGGCTTCGATTGGGTTCGTTTCGCATGGAGCGTGTGCCAGCCCTTCGCTCGCACCCCCCGCTTTCGGGCGGGGACACCGCCGGCGCACCACGCGCCCCGCTACCCCCAGGTCTGTGCGCATTCGTGCACCGATTGCGCGTGACAAAATGAAAGTTGCCCGAAACCTCGGAGAAATGGGCGCAAAAAACTTGCCGCATCGCGAATTTTCCGTAACTCCTTTTGCGCGGATCGGCAACCTGATCGCGCGGCTTGTTAGGGGTTTGTGCGATATTTCCCTTGCCTCTCGTACAGACGCACGCTATCAGTGTGTTTCCCTCTGGTGTGTTCGCCGGGGAAGGCAGGGCTTTCCCGTGAGACAGCAGGCGATCATGGTTGAAGCGCTCGGACCCAAACTTCGAAGGCAGCGCCGCCGGCTCGGGCTTACGCTCGATGAGCTGGCGGGGCGGACGGGCATTTCCAAGCCGTACCTCTCGCTGATCGAGACCGGCCGCGTGCCCAATCCCCCCAGCGACGAGAAAATCCGCCGGCTCGAGCAGTCGCTGGGGTTCCCGACCGGCGAACTGCTCACGCAGGCGCACCTGCACCGCACGCCCAAGGACGTGCGGGCGATGCTGGCGAGGCTGCTGGAGAGAAGCAAGGGGACTGAGGACTTGGGACTGAGGACTGAGTTGAAAGGCGATGGATCCGTAATCAGTCCTCAGTCCTCAGCACTCAGTCCTCTTAATGCGATCAATCTGGACGACGCCTACCTCTCCGGCGTGCTGCATCAGCTCGTCGAGGCCTCGGCGAGCAACGTCGAGCGCGTCGGCACGAGCACCGTCCCCGTCATCAACCGCGTCTCGGCGGGTTATCCGCAGGACTTCACGGACCTCTCGTATCCGAAGGGCATCGCCGACGATTACGTGGGCTGCCCGGACTTGCAAGGCGACACCGACGCCTTCGCCGCCCGCGTGCACGGGGACAGCATGACCCCGAAGTACCGCCCCGGCGACATCGTCATCTTCTCCCCCGCCGCCCCTCCGAAGAGCGGGGACGATTGCTTCGTTCGCTTCGCCGACGGGCACACGACGTTCAAGCGCGTGTTCTTCGAGTCCGATCCGCAGGGCCAAGCCGTCCTGCGCCTCCAGCCGCGCAACGAGAAGTACCGCCCGCAGGTGGTGGCCTCGACGGACGTGAGCGGGTTGTACAAGGCGCTGTTCCGGTACGAGCGGGTGGACGGGGATTAGCAACTACGCCGGCAAGCCAAATTTGGTATATACTATATGATTGAATTCAGGTGGAACGAGTGGAACCTCGATCACGCCACCAAGCACGGCGTCTCCCCGTACGAATCGGAGATGGTTGTGCGCGACGCCCAGCGGCCTTATCCGAAGCGCGTGGAGAAGGAAAAGTGGATGGTGCACGGGCGCGGCATCGGCGGGCGGTACGTGCAAGTGTTCTACCTTGTGGACGATGACGGCACGCTCTACATCATCCACGCGCGTCTATTGAGCGGCATCGAAAAACAACGCTATCGAAAGCGGAATCGCTAAAATCATGAAGAAAAAGAGCGCCTCACCCATTGAGCGATTTCTGGCTCTCTCGGACGCCGAGAAGCAGGCTTACGTCGCGGAGTTCGATCAGGAGTTTGTCGCCGACAAAGCGCAACCACTCACACCCGCGCAGCGGCGCCTTTGGGCGAAGGTAAAGAAAAAGCTCGGCCGCCCGCGCGTGGGGGAGGGCGCCAAGCGCGTGCTGATCACCGTCGAGCGCGGGTTGCTCGATCAATCCGACGCGCTGGCGAAGCGACGCCATATGACGCGATCGCAACTGATCAGCGAAGGGCTGCGCCACCTCCTGGCGGCGGGTTGACTTCTGGTTAAGAAACCATCTCAAGTCCCTGATTGCAGCCTAAACTGAGGCTAACGAAAGGAGCCACGGATGGCACGACAAAAGAAGCG
>JBBSLV010000318.1:0-4996 GCA_038233535.1 Tepidisphaerales bacterium
GCCGTGAGCAACGTCTGCCGGATGGTGCAACTTTCCGGGTGCGACTGCGTGAAATTGGAAGCGGCGGGCAGCCAGCTCCGCACGGTGCGGCGGCTGGCGGACGCGGGGGTGGCCATCGTTGCCCACCTGGGGCTGCGGCCTCAGGCGGTGGGTGTGATGGGCGGATATAAATTTCAGGGTCGCACCGCGGACGAGGCGCAGGATATCGTGCGTCTGGCCGAACGCATGCAAAGCGCCGGCGCGGCGGCGCTACTGCTGGAAGCGGTTCCCCCGGACGTGAGCGAGGCCGTCGTTGCCGCAGTCAGTATCCCGGTCATCGGGTGCGGCGCGGGGCCGGCGTGCCACGGGCACGTCGTCGTCACGCACGACACGGTCGGGCTCACGCCCCGGCCCCCGAAGTTCGCTCCGCGGTTGGGCGACCTCGCGACCCCCGCCCGCGAGGCGTTCAGCGAATATATCCGCCGCGTCCAGGGCGGAACGTATCCAGGTTCGGAGCACGCGTATCCGATGTCGGACGCAGAGCGGGAAAAATTTAAGGCACAAGTTGCCAGTTTTTAGTTGCCAGATTGCCAGTGAAGGCGGCGGCGTTTCTACTGACAACGGACAACTGGCAACTTTCGGAGTTCACAAATGACACGTTTTCGTCGTTTTGCAGCAGGATCCGCCGTCTTTGGGACGGCATTGGTCGCGGCGTTTTTCATGACCGGCCTGGTGAAGGACGTTCAATTCGCCAGCGCCCAAAAGCAGGTCGACACCACCCGCGAGCAGCTCGCGCACGTCGAGGGGTTGGCGACCGTCTTCCGGGAGGTCGGCAAGGCCGTCGAGCCGTCGGTCGTCAACATCAACGTCACGAAAAGCTCGCGCGGCAACGCGCGGCTTCCGTTCGACGAGGACATGCTCCGCCGATTCTTCCCCGACCGCGACGGTGACGGGGAGTCCGACATCCCCGAGGAATTCAACGCCCCTGCCCCCCCGCAGCAGGGCACGGGCAGCGGCGTGATCATGGAGGTCGTCAACGGCAGCGCGTTCATTGTCACGAACAACCACGTCGCCGGCGGCGCAACCGAGATGAGGATCACGCTCGCCGACGGGCGCGTCATCGACAACGCCGAGGTCGTCGGCGCCGATCCCAAGACCGACCTGGCCGTGCTCAAGATCGAGGTCGACCGCGTCATCCCCGCCAAGTGGGGCAACAGCGACGAGCTCCAGAAAGGCGACTGGATCATGGCCTTCGGCAGCCCCTTCGGCTACATCGGCTCGATGACCCACGGCATCGTCAGCGCGCTCAACCGCCACGGCATCGGCATCCTCGGCTCGATGGGGTACGAGAACTTCATCCAGGTCGACGCGCCGATCAACCCGGGCAACAGTGGAGGCCCGCTCGTCAACGTCCGCGGGGAAGTCGTGGGCATCAACACCGCCATCGCGTCGGTGACGGGTGGGTTCGCGGGCGTGGGCTTTGCCATCCCCTCGAACCAGGCGAAGATCGTTTACACGCAGCTCAAGGAAAAGGGCAAGATCACCCGCGGGTATCTGGGCATCGCCATTGATGATGTCAGTAATCCGAAGAACCCCGACGCCAAGCTTGTGCTGGAAACGCTCGACTACGAGGGTGATGACGGCATCCTCGTGTGGCAGGTTCCCGAGGGTCCGTCGAGCGGCAAGCTCGAGCCCGGCGACGTGATCACGCAGTTCAACGGCAAGCCCGTCACCGACGTGCAGGCGCTGCGCAACGAGGTCGCCATGATGGCGCCGGACGCGGAAGCCAAGCTCCAGGTCGTCCGCGACGGTGAGACGGAAACCGTGACCGTCGCGATTGGCGAGCAGCCCGATGAGGTGGCGAGCCTGGGCGGCAACCGTCGCGGCCCCAACCGCGGACGCCCGGAGCTCAGGGAGCAGACGACCGCCGAGGAAATGGGCGTCCGCCTCTCCGACGTCAACGAGACCCTCGCCAAAAAGTACGGCCTGGGCGACGTCAGCGATGGCGGCGGCGCGGTGATCACGCAGGTGGCGCCGAGCTCCCCCGCCCAGCAGGCGGGTATCCGCGCCGGCGACCTGATCACCCGCATCGGCAAGACCGACATCGCCAGCGCCGAGGAAGCCTCCGATGCGCTGGGCAAGGCCGACCTGAACAAGGGCGTCGTCCTGCACGTCAAGAACCGTGACGGCTCGAAGATCGTCACCCTGCGCGCCAAGCCGCAGCCGTAACCGAGACGGCTTCAGTTCCAGTGAATAAGCGAACGGTTCTCCCGCTCAGAGCGGGAGAACCGTTTCGCATTGACGGCGGCATGGTCGCTTCAGCGACCATGCCGCCGCTCACGCCGGGAGGAGCAAGAATCACGGCTCGGGCGCAACGCGCGTGCGGAGGTGCTCGTACTGCTCGATGACGCCGAGTTCGGCAGGGGCGAGCAGGAGGTCGACGGGCGCGTCGTCACGTCGTTCGCGCGGTTCCGCGAAGGTGACGACCGATTCCCGCCGTCCTTGGCCGGTGATGGCGCCGGTCGTGTATTCGGCGACGAAGATGTAGCGGAGCCGGTCCCCTTCCAGCCCGTAAACCAGATCTTTCACGCGCACGGCGGCGGCACCCGGCACGGGCAGGCGCGGCGCGACCCGCGGGGCCAGGCGGAACCGGTCGAACGGCGTGTAGTGCATCTGCCACCCCGACGCCAGCCGGCGCAGCGCGCCGCGCCGGCGGCGCTCGATCGCACGCGCCGCAACGCTCACCCCGACGGTCACCACCACGACCACGACCAAAAATTCCGTCGGCGACATGGTCTTCCCACTGGCGAGGCCGCTTCAGCGGCTGGGCCTTCCCGGTCATTGCTTGCGTGCGTTCGCGCGATCACTCCCATCACACTGGAGCAGGCGAAAAACCCAGCCGCTGAAGCGGCCTCGCCAGCGCCGGAGCGCCGTACCGGGGGCTTTACGTCCCGGGTTGTGTCGCCGCGGGTTGGGTCGTCGCCGGCTCGATGCTCGATTGGCGCGGCTCGCGCTGCTGCCGCGGCGAGGTGTAGTCGATGCCGTAGTCCGGCTTCACCGTGATCAGCGACGAACCGATCCACTCGGCGATTCGACGATAACCGCTGTCGTCGCGGTTGCGGAAGATCGGGCGGTACCCGTTCACCTGCGGGTGGTCGAACTCCGCGATGTTCGCGGGCAGCCCGTAGTTCAGCAGCAGCGAGTTCGACGGCTCCACCCGGTCAATCAGCCGGCGCTCGCCCGCGCCGAACGGCCCCGGCTGTCGCTCGGGTCGGCGGGCCCAGGTCTGCATGATGAAGAAGTTCGTGTAGGTAACGGCCTCGCTGTCGGCCGGCGCGAAAAGCATCAGCCCGCCCGCGCCGGCGGCGCCGTGGCAGCCGCTCGTCGCGCAGCTGCCCAGCAGGAGCGGCTGCACGTTTCGACGGTATTCGAGGATCGACGACGGGTCCGACACGATCCGCACGTCGCGCCGCATGTCCGCCGTCCCCTCCCGGAGGATCCGCTGCAACTGCTCGAACTGCGGCAGCGAGTTGAAATCCCGCGGGCGCATGTTGGCCGCCGTCGTGAAGCGCTTCTTCACATCGCGGGCGAAGTTGATCCGCACATGGTTGTCGGTGCGCTTTAGCTCGAACTGGCGGATCGTGTTGATGTCGTCGGCGCTGAGCAGGTTGCGCGGCTCGATCGGACTCGGGGGCGGCGTCGGCATGGTCGACGCCACCGTCGCAGGCACCGTGGCGGGCCCCGTCGCCGCCGCGCGCCGCGCGTCGGCCTCCTTTTTCAATCGCTCAAGGCGCACCTGCACGCGGACGCTCTCCATCATCGCGATCGCGTCGACGTGGCTGGGCTCGATGGTCAGCGCCGACTCCAGCGCGTTGCGCGCCAGGTCGTAGCGCCCGTCGTCGAATGCCCACCGGGCGATCGTGACGCGGCCGTCCACGTCATTCGCACCCAGGCTCGCCACGCGCTGGGCATATTGCTCGTCGAGCGTACCGAGGTACTCGATTGAAGCGACGTCCGCGCGCTGGATAACGATCGGAACTCCGCGCGTTTTGACGGTGACGGCGGCGCCCTCTTCGGTGACGTCGCCCTCATACGCCTGCCCGGCACGGGTCGTGACGACGCCCGGCTTGGCCTGGAGCAGCGCGGCGAGCAGCAGAAAAACCGCACAGCCACACAACACGCCGGTCCGGGTCTTCAAAGGGGCTCCTCTGCGCATGCCAAGCGCATCGTAAGTCGTTTGAAAACCAGAGGCAACTTCGGAACCACCGGCCGGCAAGGGTGGGGCCCATGACACTTTAGGCGGGCAGGTTTGTGGTTGGAATGGGCGAGACGGCAATTGAAGGGGGTTGACGCTTCATGGAGGAAGCCCATGCCTGCTCGTCCAACTCGCCAAGGTCGGGATGAAACGCCGTCATGTGCCACGGCGGCGCGCTGTGCTGTGGAGCACCTCCTTGAGCGTCTTGAGGCGCTGCAATACGCTTTGCCCATGGATCAAGAAGGCCCCAAGCCGCAGCCGACCGGGGAGGACTCAGCGAAGCCCATGCCTCCGATCACGGTCGAGGCCGCAAGCCTTTTCAAAACTAACTGAAGGGTCCTGGACCCTTTATTTTGGACCAGACAATCTTGAGGCTGGAATTGCCGTTTCGGACGGAGGCCCGTTCGAGCACAAAGCTTGATACCTTCCCCAATGACGGTAATTTAACGGGCGATATCGAACGCCACTGTGTCTTTACACAAGACGTGTGGACAGTTGGTCAAGCGAACGGCCAAGATTGGGCCGACCCAGGGATGCAGCACAAAACGAACGGTAAGTACGACGACTAAATTAGAGACGATGCTTAATGAAGGGACTAATATGCTACTGAGGACAGCGCCTTTAAGAAACCATCTCAAGTCGTGAGTCGGTGCAGTCGGCGGTACCAGAGCAGCGCACAGGCGAGTTGCACGACGGCCAGATAATTCTCCGCCTTCTTCTCGTAGCGGATCAAGATCCCGCGGCAGCGGTTCAGCCACCCGA
>JBBSLV010000319.1:0-4990 GCA_038233535.1 Tepidisphaerales bacterium
GCCCGCGCTCGCCGATCAGGGCGACGACGGAAACATCGGCATCGGAGTGCTTGGCAATCGACGACATCAGCGTGCTCTTGCCCACGCCGGGACCGGAGAAGATGCCCATGCGCTGCCCCAGCCCGCAGGTGTGCAGTCCATCGATCGCGCGAATGCTCGTGGCAATGGGTTTGCGGATGTTCGTCCGATCCAGCACGGCGACGCTTTTCGCATCAATGCGCCGCGATTCGCTCAATGGCAGCGGCCCTTTCCCGTCGATCGGATCCCCGAACCCGTTCAGCACCCTGCCCAGCAATTGAGGCGAGCACCACACGCGCGGGGCGGAAGAAATGTTTTCGATTCGATCCCCGCGGGCCACGCCGGTCGGGGCGCTGAGCGGCATGAGCAGCGTGCGCTCGGACTGGAAACCGATCACCTCGGCAAACGACGTTCTCCCGCCCATGCTGCTGATTTTGCACATCGAGCCCAGCGCCAGCGCCAGCTCGGATGCCTCGATGGTCAGCCCGCTGATCGACTGCACGCTCCCCATCACGCGCAGCGGCATGGCGGATTCAACGGCGTCGAGTTGGGCGGAGAGGTAGCTCATGCTGACTGCAATTCCCATCAAAGGCGGAACACGAATCGACACGAATCTGCACGAATGCACACGAATGGAAGCAGAATCAATTTCTCCTGAATTGATTCGTGAAGATTCGTGTCAATTCGTGTCGATTCGTGTTCTCATTTCTGATCCGCAAACTCATCCCACGTCGCGCGCCATCGGCATGAGGTCGGCGACGATTCGATCGAGCTGCCCGTCGAGATCGGCGTCGATCTGCCCGCCTTTGCTGAAGACCCGGCATCCGCCGGGGGCGAGGGTTTCGTCATCGATGAGCTGCACGTGTTTCAGCGCCGGCCAGGTGAGCTGAAGCTGCGGCAGCGCATCGGGGAGGTATTGGCGCTGCGACGGGTGCAGGGCGATGCGCACGTCCGATGACGCGACGACGAGCTTCATGGCTTCGCTCACGTTTTCGATGAGCACCTGCGGATCAATCAGTCCCTGCCGTTTGGTCACGCGCGTCGCGATGGCGACAGCGAGTTGAATCACTTCCGTGAGTGCTTCGGCTTGGAGTTGTTGGCGCGAACCATCGAGATCGGCTGCGCTTTGCGCGAGCCCCTTGATGAGGTTCGCCAGCTCCGTGCGATGTTCGGAGAGCGCCTGCTGCTGTCCGCTCTTGCGTCCCTCTTCCAGCCCCTTGGCCAGACCCTCGCGTTTTCCTTCAACCAGTCCTTCGACCTTGGCGGCCGCTTTAAGGGTTTGGGCTTCGGCCTGGGCCTCGATGAGAAACCCCTCGGCCCGCTCCTTCGCCCGGTTGAGCAAACTGCGAGCCTGCGTCTCGATGTCCTTCATCGAGAACGGGATCATGGCAACGGGCGCGTTGGCGGATTTAATCAGTCCCATAACAGCCTCGAATCACTCGTTCGGACCTCCGCACGTGACGTACTGGGCTCGATACGCGGCATATCAGGGTCGATACGCGGCATATCGGGGTGAATACGCGGCGTATCGGGCGCTACACCACCATTTCCTTCTCCCCGCCGCGCCCGGCGATGATGATTTCGCCGGCGTCTTCCAGCCTTCTCACAATGTCGACGATCTTCTGCTGCGCGCCTTCCACGTCGCTGACGCGCACCGGGCCCATGAACTGCATGTCCTCGTTGATCAACTGCGCGGCCCGTTCGGACATGTTCTTGAAAATCTTCTGCTTCAAATCTTCGCTGGCGGTCTTCAATGCCAGCGACAGCGCTTCGTTGTCCACTTCCTTCAGCACGGATTGAATGCCCTTGTCGTTGACGAGCAGGATGTCCTCGAAGACGAACATGAGCCGGCGGATCTGCTCGACGAGATCCGGGTCCTCGGCTTCCAGCCCTTCCATGATCCCCTTCTCCGTCGAGCGGTCGGCGAGGTTGAGAATTTCGGCGACGGTGTCGACGCCGCCGGCTTTTTCGAACGTCTGGCTGACGATGTCGGAAAGCCGATGCTCGAGGCCGCGCTCGACTTCCTTGATCACCTCGGGGTTCGTCTGCTCCATGTTGGCGATGCGCTTCACGACCTCGATCTGCTTGGCGCTGGGCAGCCCGACCATGATCTCGCTGGCCTTTTGCGCGGGAAGGTGCGCGAGGATCAGCGCGATCGTCTGCGGGTGCTCGTCCTGGATGAACGTCAGGAGGTTTTCCGATTCGGCCTTCTGCAAGAACGAGAACGGCGTGGTTTGAACCTGCTGGGTGACCTGCTTGATGACGCGCGAGGCATCGTCCTCGCTGAGCGACTTGCGGAGCAAACTCTTGGCATATTCGAGGCCGCCTTCGCTGAGGTAGGAGTTGGCCAGGGCAAGGTTATAGAACTCCCCGAAGACGTCCTTGCGCGTGGCGAGGGTGATCTCGCCGATCGACGCGATTTCGCGCGAGACCTCCTCGACGGCTTCGGCGGGAAGCCGCTTGAGAATCTCCGCCGCCTGGTCCTGTTCGAGCGACAGGAGCAGAATCGCGGACTTTCGGACGCCATTGAGGTCGGAAGACATAACGCCGAAGGCGGCGGGATGAGGGAGGAAAGAAACCGATTCCTTCATCCCTCATCCCTCATCCTTCATCCCTACTCCTCACGTTCGATTCAGCCACCGCTTCACAAGATTGGCGGCGGCGTCGGGGTTTTCGCCAACCATGGTCTGGACCTGGTCGAGCATCTGCTGGGTGCGGACGGCGTCCTCGTCGAGTTCCATGCCGTCGAGCAATTGACTGGTGTTTCCGACGATGCCGGCGACCTCGGGAATGCCGTCCAGGTGCGGCATCTCGCGCAAGGCGGGCGCCTGGGCGAGGACCGGCGCGGGGCTGCCCCTGCGGACCATCGTCGAGACCATGAACAAACTCACCAGGGCCAGTGCGCCGATGGCGATTTCCTTGCCGTAGCTGCCCAGCGACTGGGTGATCATGCCTGGCGGCGCGGCGCTGGCGGCGGCGAGGAGCGGCGAGGGGGAGTCGTCGTACATCGACACCTCGACGAGCGCGGGATCCTCGATCCGCGTCGTGCGGGCGACGGCGTTGCGCATCTTCTCGACCTCGGCGTCAATGATCGGCTGAAGCGCCGCGAGCGCGGGCTCGGCCGCCGAACCGGTCGTGTGCCGAAACACCCTGAGCAAGTAGCTGCGCGGGACGCGAACCGCCGCGGACATGACGGTGAAGCCGCCAGGGGGCTTCGACGACACCTCCGTTCTCTTGTCGGCGAGGATCTCGAACTCCGTTTCGTTGTCCTCCAGCGAACGCTCGCCCGCCGCCACCGCGGCCTGCGCCTGTTCGATCGAGGCGCCGATGTTGGACAGAGCGCCGGGCTCCGCGCCGGCGGCGGCGGGGACGGGCTCGGTTTCAGTGCGAATGACGGAGCGCTTTTCCTTCTGCTGGATGTTGTCGTGGACCAGGTTCTGCGTCTGCATGCTCGTCGTGTCGACGCTGACGGCGACCTTCACGAACAGTCCTTCGATGTCGGAATAGAAGCTCTGAATCTTCTCCTCGTAGTAGCGCTCATGGCCGGCGACGATCTCGCCAAGCTCGTCGGAGCCGGCCGGGCCGTCGGTGTCGGAGGTGACGCGATAGCGCCGGGGGCCGATGACGACGGCTGTGTTCCTCACGGACAAATGCTGCTGGGCGCCCGCGACGAGCGCGGCGGCGGCTTCGGCGATCTTGCGGTTGCCCACCCCCCCGTCCTTCATCGTGATCGCGATCGACGCCGACGCCACGTTGCTCGCGCCCACCCTGCGCGGCCCCGCCGGCTCGATCAGCACGACCGCGTCCCTCACCCCGGGGAACCCCCGGCGGATGACGTTCTGCAGCGTCCGCTGCTTGGCCTCCTTGAACAACGCGTCGGTCGTCCCCTGCGGCATGAACGAGTTCAGCTGCTTGCTGATCTCGTCGAACCCGTTGGCGGAGTTTTCCGGGAGGATCTCGGCGAACGCGAGCGACCCGATGGCATCGTCGCGCCGGTCGGCGGGGACGAGCACGCGGTCGCCGTCCACCGTGGACGGAATGCCCATCGACTTCAAGTGCGCCTGCACGCGCCCGATGTCCGTCGGCGAGAACGACTGCGGCAGCACGGGCTCCATCTCGGACGTGCCCGCGTAGCGCCCCCACCACAGCAGCGTCATCACCATGATGGCGACGAGGCTGCCCGTGAGCATCTTCTGGCTGGCATTGAGCCCGCCAAGCTGCTGCTGAATTTTATCAAGCTGCCCTTTGAGAAAGTCCATGGTTCAGCCCTCCTGGCGTTCCCATTGCCGATTTGCGATTTGCAACTGCCGATTAAAATCGGCTCATCGCATCAGGCATCCTGCCTTTTCAACCGCAAATCTAAAATCGCAAATCGAAAATCCCTACACGGAGATATTCTTGATTTCGTCGTACGCATCCATCAGCTTACCCCGGATCGCCAGAAGTGTCTTAAACGCGATGTCGGCCTTTTCCATGGCCGTCATCACGCCGGTGACATTCTCGGTTTGTCCCGTCGCCAACTCTTCCACAGCACGGCTCGCGTCCTTCTGGAGCTGGGAAACCTCATCGATCTGATTTCTAAGCACGTCGGCAAAGCTCGACGCGCCCGCGCTCCCTGCGCCGGCCGATTTCGCGGGCGTAACTCCGCCGCCCGCAAGCTTTCCCAGACTCAAACTGTTGTCGGCTCCGTTAATCATCAGTGGCGAGGGGCGAGGGGTCAGGGGTGAGTGAGGCAGTGCTTGCCCCTCGCCCTTGCCGCTTGCCCCATCCTTATGCGATCAGTCGCAGCGACGCGTTCAGCATCGCCTTGCTTACTTCCATCATGGTCACGTTCGCCTCGTACGCGCGGCTGGCTTCCAGTGCGTTGACGTATTCCATTGCCAGGTCGATGTTCGGGTAGCTCACGTACCCTTCGCCGTCGGCGTCGGGGTGGCCGGGCTCGAAACGCTTCTGGAACGGCGACTGATCGAGC
>JBBSLV010000320.1:0-4977 GCA_038233535.1 Tepidisphaerales bacterium
CCTCGGCGTGGACGAGCTGAGCGAAGAGGACAAGCTGATCGTCAGCCGCGCCCGCAAGATCGAGCGATTCTTCAGCCAGCCGTTCTTCGTCGCCGAGCAGTTCACGGGCAAAAAGGGCGTGTACACGAAGATCGCCGACACACTGCGCAGCTTCGAAGAGATCACGGACGGCCGAGCCGATGACCTGCCCGAGCAGGCGTTCCTGTACGTCGGCAGCATCGACGAGGTGCGGGAGAAGGCGAAGGGGATGGCGAATTAGTCGTCGTATAATTAAGACGGTGCAAATGACAGCACAAGCCCTGCTCAACAAGCTGCACGATCAGCCTTTCCAGCCGTTCCGCGTACGATTGTCGAACAACGCGACGATGGATGTCCTGAATCCCGGAACCGTTGTCGTCGGCCCGACCAGCGCGATCATGCCCCAGGAAACGATTCAGGACGAGCACGGCTATTACCTGGTGTCCCGCTGGCGAACCGTTGCGCTGGCGCATATGGTCGAATTCACCGACATCGATCCGCCAAAATCCGCCTCCAAGCGACGGAAGGCCTCGTAGGCCGGACGGGTTTGAATGGTTCGCTCGAAGTCTTCCGCCATGACGCGAACGGACCTCAATCACCGCCTCCACGATAACCCCTTCCGTCCTTTTCGGATTCACCTCAGTGATGGATCGACGATCCCCGTGACCAACGCGGGGATGGTCCTGGTCGAGGAATCGTCCGTCATCCTTCCCACCGAGATGGCCCATGACGCCGAGGGTTACCCGCTCGTCAAGCGTTGGCGTACGGTGGCGCTGTCGCACATGGTTCAGTTCAGCGACGTGGACGAACCCGTGAGCGGGAAGCGACGCAAGCGAAAGTGAGCGGGCGGTTCACCGGCAAGAAAATGCATGGGCACGAAGATTGGTGACACGCTGCTCGGCCGTGGTATATTCGGCCGTCCACATCTCAGGGAACAAAGGGCGGTGACGACATGGGACGGACTGACGTTCAGGCAAGAACCGGCTCGCGCGTGCGCGCGGCGATTTTTGAGCCGCTGGAGGCCCGCCGGCTGCTGTCGGCGACGGTGGTGGCGGATATCGTGCCCGGCGTCGGTGGGTCGTATCCGGGCAAGGTGCACGAGGTCGGGGGGCTGAACCTCTTCGCAGCGAGCGACAACGTTCACGGCTTCGAGTTATGGCGCACGGACGGCACGGCCGCGGGCACGCGGATGGTCAAGGACCTCGTGCCCGGTGTCATAGGCAGCGTTCCGGACTCCTTCGTCGCGTTCAACGGGGCCGCCTACTTCCTAGCAGACAATGCGCTGTGGCGCACGGACGGCACGGAGGGCGGGACGTTCATCGTTCAGGATGACCCGGGCGTGCGGTACTTCGGCTCGCCGCGGGCCCTCACTGCTTTCAACGGCGCGTTGTACTTTTGGGACCAGCACGCGAAGACCGGCGCCGCGCGGCTGTGGCGCAGCGACGGCGCCGCCAACGGTCTGGCGCGGCTTCTCCCGGTCGGGCGGCAGCCCACGACGGCCGACGCCAAGGCGGTCGGTCAGTTCATGGCCTTCGGCGACGCGCTGCTCTTCAGCTACGCCGACGGGTTGTGGCGGACCGACGGCACGCAGGGGGCAACGTCGCAGATCGCGCCCGTCCGAGTCGGGGGGAACCTGCACCGGTTCGGCGACGCCATGATGTTCATGGGCCAGTTCAGAGGCCGCACCGGCATCTGGCGGACGGACGGGACGACAGCGGGGACGTGGACCGTCAAGGACCTGCACGCCGGAGAGATCCCCGCCGACGCGGGCCTGGGCGTGGTGCACGGCCAAACGCTCGATTTCGCCGCCAAAGACGCGATTCACGGCACGGAACTATGGAAAACCGACGGCACGGCGGATGGAACGGTGATGATCGCCGACATCCTTCCCGCCAGCCCTCCGGTGGATGACGGGTATGGATATAGACCCGCGGGCATCGACGATGCGATGGCATGGCCGGCTGCCGCAAATGCCAATCTTATCGTCCGCGTCAATTTTCCTGATCCTCCCCCTCCCAGCGATTCGGCGCCGTCGAACTTCCACGTCGTCGGCAATCACGTGGTTTTCACCGCCGTCACCAAACAGAATGATCTGTTCTATCGCACTCTCTATCGCACCGACGGCACGGCCGACGGCACCGTTCAGGTGGCAGACCTCGGCTACAGGAGAAGCAGCTCGTCTGGTAGCTTGTCTGGTGGCACGATACGGAGCTCGTATGCTAGCGCGATACAGAGCGCGTTCGACGATTTCGAGCGCTTTGACGGGATGCTGTTCTTCACGGTCAATACGGATCTTTACGAGAGGAAAATTCTTTACGTGACCGATGGCACCGCAGTCGGTACCCGGCTCGTGCATTACACATGGGGTGAGGATTTCCCGAACATCGGTTCGCTGTCTGCGGTGGGCGGTTCGCTCTACTTTGCGTCCTCCTCGGTCGAATTCGGCGAGGAACTCTTTCGTTGGGACCACACCGGCGGCATCACCGGCTTCGCCTATGACGACGCCAACGGCAACGGGGTGCGCGATCCCAGCGAATTGCCGCTCGTCGGGTGGCGCGTATTCCTCGACCGCAACGGGGACGGGGTGTTCAACCGCGGCGAGAAGTTCACCTTCGCCGACCAAAACGGCGCCTACGGCTTCCCCGCGTACCCCGACGGCGAGTACACGGTGCATGTCACGCCCACTGAAGACGGATGGACGGCGCCAGCCGTCAGCGCGCCCGTTGGGCGCGGGCGCACGACATGGCGCGACGTGAGCGCGGCGCGCGTCACGCCGGCGTATGGCTCGGTCTCCGGCAACGTGTTCAAGGACGCCGACTTCGACGGCGCATTCGACGGTTCCAAAGGCGACGGTCCGCGCGAGGGCGTGCGGGTCTACCTCGACCTCAACCGAAACGGGTACTACACGCCCGGCGAGCCGCAAACGTTCAGCAACGCGAAGGGCGACTATCGCTTCGACGACGTGTTGCCCGGGTATTACCGGCTCGCCGTCGTCGACCTCGGCGATGGACACGAGTACACGCGCGGCCTCGAGCGCATGCTGCTCGTGCGCCCCAACCGCTCGCCCGCGGTCGACTTCGGCATCGGCTACGATGGGTCGGATGGCGTTATTCGCGGCACCGTCTTCGATGATCGCGACGGCGATGGCATTCATGACCGGAAAGAGTCCGGCATCCCGGGCACTGTGTTGTACCTCGACAAGAACGGCGACCGACGCCTCAATCCCGGGGAAGACTCCCAGTCCACGGATTCACTGGGTTTCTTCAAGTTCGCGGGACTTCGGCGGGGCACGCATCGCTTGCGTCAGGTCGCCGCCCCGGACGCAATGCGGCGCCTCACCACCGATCCGCTGCGCATGTTCAGCCTTCCCGTCGCGGGCTCAGGAACAATGTCATTCGGATATGAGTCTGCGGGCACGGTATCGGGTCACGTGTTCAACGACGTCAATGGAAATGGCTTTCCCAAGGCGGCCGCGGGCGAGTTCGGCCTCGCTGGGTGGACGGTCTATTCGGACCTGAACAACGACGGCCAGCGGAGCGGCGAAGAGCCGATGACCGCGTCGCGCGCAGACGGGTTCTTTGAACTCAAACACCTGAAACCAGGGAGGCATCGGCTTCGCGTGGTCCCGCGCTACGATTCGACGGGCTGGCTACCGACCACCCCTGCCGCACATCTGAGCGTCTCCCTCGCCGCCGGGGAGGCGCTGGAGCGAAGCATCGGCATTGCCGCGGGCGGCGCCGTCACCGGCAGCATCTTTCACGATTTGAATTACGACAGGGTGCGACAGGACGATGAACCGGGCGTGGCGGGAATATCGATCACGCTCACGCGAACGCTCTTCGCGAGTCCGTCTCCGCGCACCGTTCCCTCCGTCACGACTGCCGCCGATGGATCGTTCCGATTCGAGGGGGTGTACCAAGGCTCATGGCAGCTGGCCCCGACCCTCGGCGATGGCTGGCAATACTTCCTGACCAACTCGACGGTGATCGTTTCTGAAAGCGCCCACAGCTCCATCGACCTTATCGCGGCGAGGAAAACGCCACAGGTGGTTGGCCCCTTGTTCAAGGACATCAACGGTAACGGGCAAATCGACTTTGGCGAAGCCCGCCTTCCCGGGTACGTCGTCTACGTCGACGAGGACGAAGACGGGCGGCTTGACGCGAACGAACCGAAGTTCACGTCGAACGAGCGCGGCGTATTCTACTTCGCCGACCTCACGCCGGGACCGACCACGTTCCGTTACGTTCCGCAGGCGGGTGACGGCCTCGCAGGCCGCTCGATGCTGGTTGACGTCCCGCAGGCAGCGGCGAATCTGCCCTTCACACTGTTCGGCGCCCGGTTGAAAGGGTGATCCCCCTTCCATGCTGGTGCAGCGATTCCTCTGAACTCGTGGAAAGCCCGGGAATTGACAGCGCCGCGAACTCCAGCAGCGAAGGAATACCTGTGAGTGCTTCGCCTCCGGCGCGTCTCGGTGATCGAACCTCTTTAACTGGGATGGAGATAAAGGGAGATGGAGATGAAGGGACATCACTCATTACTAAAAAGCTAAAAAGTGATGTCCCTTTTTCCGTCCCCTTGGCGAACGCGTGGTGCGCTTTATCCCGCGCGCCGACGACGCCGCAAACGACGTCGTCCCCGGCAAGATTACGGTGACATTGCCGAATCCGGGACTGCGTCCGGACCGTTTCCGTTTCGTACTGTTCCCCGCGTTGGCAAAACCATAGCTCAATTCGCTCGTCGGGAACCCGCGCCCGAACCCTTGCCCGGGCCGACGCTGTTCGACGGGTTCAAATGATCCGCGATTTGAACCCGGCGCGGCCAGGGCTTCCGCATTTAGGCCAAAAGCGCTTCGATTAAGAACTTACGGCTCCATCCGCAGGCTTTTTGCTTCAGCCGCAGGCTCGTCTTTCTCACTTTGCCGTTCTCTTTCCTGATCTCCCACCGCTTCAGCTTGTTCAA
>JBBSLV010000321.1:0-4966 GCA_038233535.1 Tepidisphaerales bacterium
AAGAGCCAGTCGCGGTCGTTGTCGTCGATGACGTTGCCGCCGCCGAGTTTCACCGCGCCATTTCGTCCGCCTCCGTCGGTGAGGTGGGTCACGCGCTGGGCGAGCGTGCAGTTGGTGTGCGACCATTCGGACAGCACCGCCGACATCGAGATCAGGTCGTCTTCGAACATCAGTGAGCCGGCGACGACGAGGTCGTTGCCCAGGAAGCTGAACAACGTGTCGCGGCCGGCGCCGCCGACCATCAGGTCGTTGCCGAAGCTTCCGGAGAGCAGGTCGTCGCCCGCGCCGCCGGCGAGGATGTCGTTGCCCCGGCCGCCCACAAGGTAGTCATCGCCCGCACCGCCGAAGAGGGCGACGGGAAAATTCATGCCCCTGGCGTCGATTACGTCGCTGCCCGCGCCGGCGTCGACGACAACGCGCGTGATGCCCGAGAATGCGCCGAGCTTTTTGTTGCCGAAGCGCACCTCGACAAGTCCCTTCTTCTCCTTGAGCCGGATAACGTCCGAACCGGCCGTGCCTTTGACCGAGAGCATCTTCCTGCCCGGGGCCGACGGATCATCAACCAGCAAGACGGTGCCCGCGCCCTGCACCGGTGGAAGCGGAAGCGGCGGCGGCGGGGGCGGCGGGGGCAGCGGGTTGATGCTCACCGCCGTCGTTGTGACCGAAGTGGCGCCGAAATTGTCCGTGCAGCGCAGCGCGACGGTCCGCAGGGTTCCGCCCGCGTTGTCCGGGGCGATGAACGTCGGCGCTGCGCCGGTGGCGTCGACGCTGAACGATGAACCGTCGTAATCGAAGTCCCACTCATGCGAGACGATCGAGCCGTCGACGTCGCTCGATCCCGTGCCGTCGAGGATGACCGAGCCGCCCGCGTCGACGAGGTATGCCCCCCCGGCGTGTGCGATCGGCGCGGCGTTGAGGGTGAGAGTCGCGGTCGCGACGTGCGCAGCTCCGTGGTTGTCCGTGACGCGCAGCGCCACGGTTCGTACGGCGGGGGCGCTCAGTCCCACTGCGGAGAACGTCGGCGCGATGCCCGTGGCGTCGGTGTCGAACGATGAGCCGTCGTAGTCGAAGTCCCATTCATAGGACACGATTGACCCGTCGGCGTCGGTCGAGCCTGCGCCGCTCAGGACGACGCTCACGCCGGGGTTCACCGCATACGCGCCGCCCGCGTGCGCCGCGGGCGAAAGGTTTAGCGCGTTGCCGAGGCGCATGACGGCCATGTCGAAGGCCGCGGCCCGCGCCACGTGCCCGCCGACGATCAACCGGTCCTGGCCGTCGAGGGCGATGCCGCCATCGGCGAACGATTCGGTTGCGCCGTCGAAGGGTACGGTGAGCGTGCCTTTGCCGCCGGCGAAGCTCGTGTCGGGCGTGCCGTTGGGGTTGAAGCGCGCGACGGCCATTTGATAGAAGCCGTTCACTGTGCCGTTGCCCGCGACGACAATCTTGCCGTCGGTCTGGAGCACCGCGCCCGTGGCCCAGTCGATGCCGTCGGCGAAGTCGGTGACGACGTAGCCGCTGCCGTCGCCGCCGAATGAAGGGTCGATCTGCCCACCGGCGGTGAGGCGCGCCAGCGCGACGTCCTGTTCTCCGTCGAGCGAGAATTCGCCGACGAGCACAATGTGGCCGCTATCCTGGACGACGACCGCGCCGGCGCTTTCGATGACGCCGCCCATGCTGACGGTGGCCCAGCCGGCGGCGCCAAAGCTCGCGTCGAGCGTGCCGTCGGCGAAGAGGCGCACGGCGGCGAAGTCGCTGCCGATCGTGCCGAAGTCATAAAGCGCGCCGGCCAGGATTATTGTCCCATCCAGGCGCGCCGTGACGGCCTTGGCCTGCCCGGCGCCGTTGGTGAACGGGTGAACGACGATGCCATCGCCTTCGCCGAACGTCGCGTCGAGCTGGCCGGCAGTGGTGTAACGCACGGCGGCGAACTGCTGATTGCCGGCGATGACGGTCGAGCCGACCACCACGATCCGCCCGTCGTGCGTGAGCGTCATGGCGGTGGCCTGATCGGTCGCAAGCCCACCGAGGTCCGTGCGGACGATGCCGCCCGCGCCGAAGCTGTCATCCAATGAGCCGTCGGCGTTGTAGCGGACGACGGCAAAGTCCTGCCCCGTGCCCGCGCCGCGCGTGTTGCCGGCGACAACGACGCGGCCGTCGCTCTGCACGGCCAGCGCGTAGGCGGTGTCGTTCGTCGATCCCAGGTGCGTCGTGACCTTGCCCGTGCCCCCACCGAAGGTCGTGTCGAGCGTTCCGTCGGCGTTGAACCGCGCCACGGCCACATCGTTGCCGCGCGACGAGACGCCTGTCGCCACCCAGCCGGCGATGAGCACCTTGTCGTCGGACTGCACGGCGACGGTCTGGCCGAAATCGTTGCGGCTGAAGAAGTCGAGCGTGACCGTGCCCGTGCCGCCGAAGGTCGCGTCGAGATCGCCCGCGGCGAAGAGGACGCGGGATTCGAGCGGCTCAACCCGACAGAGCCCGGCACCGGCGGATAGCCCCGCACCGGCGGCCGCCTGCGCAACGGCGGCGCCTATTCGAGCGGCGGGGGTCAGTGAACATTTGCGTTTTGCAGCGACACACATCGGACGGCTCCTATCGCCCCCTTGAAGGCTTCGATGGAGGCTACGATTGGATCGCCGCAGAAGGGAAAATGCCCAGGACCGCACAGACGGGCGCAGGCGGCAGATCCGTCGTAAGTTCGCGCGGCACAGCCGGTCCGCACGGAGCAACCAGCATCGCTTTACAAATAGACGGCGGCCCGAAGCGATAGCGAGGGGGACGGGGTGGGCGTGGAGCCGCTCAGCAGGTACCCGCCCGCGGCGCGGCTGGGACGGGGGCGTGCTACAATCGAAAACTATGTCGTTTTCCTCGATTCCCGAAGTGCTCGAAGACCTCAAGGCCGGGCGGATGATCGTCCTGGTCGATGATGAAGACCGCGAAAACGAGGGCGACCTCGTCATCGCGGCCGAAAAGGTCACGCCCGCGGCCATTAACTTCATGGTCACGCACGCCCGCGGCGTCGTGTGCCTTGCGCTCACGCCGGAGCGGTGCGACAAGCTTGCCCTGCACGCGCAGACGGATTTGAACACCGCGCCGATGGGCACGGCGTTCACCGTGACGATCGACGCGCACAAGCGGTTCGGTGTCACGACGGGCGTCAGCGCCAGCGACCGCGCCAAGACGATCGAAGTCGCCATCGCCGAGGATGCGCAGCCGCAGGATTTGCTTCGGCCGGGCCACATCAACCCGCTGCGCAGCCGCGAGGGCGGGGTGCTCGTGCGGATGGGGCAGACGGAAGGATCGGTCGATTTGGCGGGACTTGCGGGGCTGAAGCCGGCGGCCGTCATCTGCGAGATCATGCGCGATGACGGCGAGATGGCGCGGCGCCCGGAATTGGAAACATTCTGCCGCACGCACGACCTGAAGATGTGCACCGTGGCGGACCTGATCAGCTATCGCATGAAGCGCGAGCAGTTCGTGAAGCGCATCGAGAGCGTCACGCTGCCGACGGACTGGGGCGTCTTCCAGCTCCATGCGTATCAGAGCGTCGTCGACACGCAGCCGCACCTGGCGCTGTGCAAGGGCGGGGTGGGCGATCGCGACGCCGACGGACAATCGATCATCCATCCCGATCCCGTGCTCATCCGCGTGCACAGCGAATGCCTCACGGGCGACGTCTTCGGCTCCGGCCGCTGCGACTGCGGCCCGCAGCTTGACGCGGCGATGCAGCGCATCGAGCAGGAGGGCAAGGGCGTCCTGCTGTATCTCCGCCAGGAGGGCCGGGGTATCGGGTTGAAGAACAAGCTGCACGCGTACGCGCTACAGGAGAACGGTCTCGATACGGTCGAAGCGAACGAGCGCCTCGGATTGCCGATCGACAAGCGCGACTACGGCATCGGCAGCCAGATCCTGCGCGACCTGGGGCTGCGCAAGATCCGCATCATGACCAACAACCCCAAGAAAATTTACGGGATCGAGGGGTACGGGTTGCAGGTGGTCGAAGAAGTGCCGGTGCGGGTTGAACCGGGGGAGCACAACAAGCAGTACCTGGCGACGAAGAAGGCGAAGATGGGGCATAAGCTGTAATGACTGAGTGAACATCGATGGCTGAAACGCCCCGCATTGTCGACCGACATCGCGACTCCCATTGCGGCTGCTCGATTGTGAACATCGATGGCTGAAACGCCCCGCATTGTCGAGCAGGACGGCAGCGTCGTCCGAATTGTCGCGGGGGACGTTGAGGTCGTCGCCCAGATGAGCCGGGGAGGCGACGAGATCGTCTTCGACCGTATGAGCATGGATGGTGCCGGACCCGGCACGGTCGGACTTGCAGCGCTTCGCGCGCTGGCACGGGAGTTTGCTCAGCCGAGGGAGTCACTCAAATTCGCGTCCGCGGCACCACGCGCACGACCGGAGCGAATCCCGGCAAAGTTCCGCGGGAGATCGTCATTAGGGTATGATTCGAGGCATCATGTACGTCGTTGCAATCTTGGGCTGGATGCCCGGTTTTGTGGCCAACCGATTCGTCTCGCTGCTCCGTCAGCATGGCTATTCGCTTGCCGACGCTTTTCGGCTGGCGTCGCAAGTCAGCGAAGGCGCGCAGGTGGCGATTCCATTCGCCTCGCTGTCCAAGGCCGACGAGTTCGCGCGCGACGCGCGGCAACTGGGCGCGCGGCTGGAAATCCGCCTGCCGGCGAGCGCGGCGGGATAACGGCGCCTGATCTATTGCTGCTGCTGGTGTTCCTGCTGCTGCGTTACCAGCTCACGCGGCGCGGCGACGTTGGCGAACGTCGGGATGTTCAGCGATTGCATGCGATCGGCGGCCAGACCGGTGGGAATGGTGAGCAGCTCTTCGCTGTGCACGGCCACGTCGATCGTCTCCTGCGCGGTTCCGCGGTAGATGCCCTTGTTCGGGGGCACGTCGTAGTAGTCGCGGCCGACGGCGACGCTCACGAAGTTGTCGCCG
>JBBSLV010000322.1:0-4958 GCA_038233535.1 Tepidisphaerales bacterium
AGTAATCGCAAGATGCCCCGCGCGAAGGTCTCGTCAGACTCGTACCACTGGCGGATGACGTTCAAGCGCATCTCGCCGCCGAGAAGCTGGTCGAGCGTTTCCATTTCCGGCGACTGCGCCATGTTGCTCCGCAGGAATAACCTATCATTATACGGACCCGTGCGCCCAACTAACATTCCCGGTGGCGGCCAGTCGGCGGCGCACAAGTGGGGCAGACTGCGCTGGCTACGGCGCGGGGTTGCCCATAATAACATGCCGTTTTCCCAATGCGCTGTTCAGTCGTCAACAAAACGCGCGGCCCCGTGCGACGCGGGTCGAGGCGGGGGGGATCGGCGTCGATGCCGGGGCGGTCGGTGTCGACCTTCACTCGATCGGTATCGATCCTGAGTTGTTCCACATCGAGACTGGGTCGTTCGGTATCGATCCTGGGTTGATCGGGGTCTATGCTGAACGGGTCTTCGTCGATGCTGAACGGTTCAGTGTCGATGCTGAATCGTTCAGGCTCACGTTATCTGGACGTGGCGCGGACCGTTGATTGGGCGGCGTGCGGCGGCAGCGGCGGCGGGGCGGGTTTTACTGGACGGTGGGGCACGGGTCATCGGCGGACGTGCGCGGCGGTGGGACGAGCGCGCGGCGCGTGAAGTTGTTTTGTTTGATTGGGTTGTGCGGTTAAGTGGGGTCGCCGGGCCTCCGATGAACAGGAACGTGACGCCAATCGGTGGCGCTGTTTTGCCTGATCGTGTTTGCGATCGGGGCGCCTGGCCGGGAGGGGCGCGTCACTCTTTTGAAGAAGTGGAGCGTTCCCGATGAGCTTCAAGCCCAAGACGGTCGTTGGCCAGATCGAGGCGTGCGAGCAGCGCGTGACCCCCTTTACCGATAACGCGGTGGCCATAGGGTCGTCCGCGCCGGTCGTGGCGGCGTTCGTCGCTAAGACGGAGGCGGCCCGAGCGGCCTACACCGTCCAGCGCGACGCGGTGAACGCGGCGAAGAACGCGACGATCCAGATGCACCTGGCGATCGACGCGATGTGGTATTCGATGTCCGAGATCTGCAAGCAGGTCGTGGCAAAGGCGGCCAGCGCTGGAGATGGCGTGTACGCGCTGGCCTCGCTGCCCGTGCCGAAGATCCCGGGCCCCGCGGGTGAGCCGGGCAAGCCGAACCAGTTCAAGGCGACGCTCATGGAGAACGGCGCGCTCGAGCTTTCGTGGAAGTGTACGAGCCCCGCGGCCGGCACGGTCTACCAGGTCTGGCGGCGCATCGGCGGCACGGGCGAGTTCACGTACTGCGGCGGGTGTGGGACGAAGAGCTACCTGGATGCGACCATCCCGGCGGGTTCGTCGCAGGTGACGTACCAGATCCAGGGTGTCCGCTCGACGGCCGCCGGCGAGTGGGCGCAGTTCAACGTGAACTTCGGCGTGAGCACGGCTGGGGCGATGACGACGTCGGTCACCGAGACGGCGGCGGCGCCGAAGATGGCGGCGTAGGAATAAGGATGAAGCCAGCAGGGCGAAGGATGAATCGGGGCGCGGCTTGTGCGGCGCGCTTCGTCATCCTTCGCCTTTTGCCTGATTCATCCTTCAGCCTTCATCCCTCATCCTTATGCGTTTCTCCCTCGTCGGCCGATGTAGGTTGACGGTTCAGCCATGGCGTCCACCCTCAAGCAACGCATCCACGACCTCGTCGAAGTCATCCCCGATGAGGCGGGGGGGAAGCACTTCGACTGGTTCGACATCTCGCTGGCCGTGCTGATCGTGCTGAACGTGGCCGCCGTCATGCTTGAGACGGTGGCGGCGCTGGAGCAGCGGTATCGGTGGGCGTTCGTGGCGTTCGAGGTGTTTTCCGTCACGGTCTTCACGATCGAGTACGTGCTGCGGATCTGGTCGTGCACGGTCGATCCGGAATACGCTCATCCGGTGAAGGGCCGCCTGCGCTACGCGACGCGGCCGCTGGCGATCATCGATTTGCTGGCGATCCTTCCGAGCCTGCTGCCGTTCTTCTGGGTGGACTTGCGGTTCATCCGCGTGCTGCGTCTGCTGCGGTTGGTGCGCGTGTTGAAGCTGGGGCACTACTCCGACGCCATGACGTTGCTGGGGAACGTGCTGAAATCGCGCAGCGCGGACCTGGCGGTGATGCTGATCGTGCTGGGGATGTTGCTCGTGCTGAGCAGCGGGGTGATGTACTACGCGGAGACCGAGGCGCAGCCGGACACGTTCAGCAGCATCCCGGCGTCGATGTGGTGGGCGGTGATCACGCTGACGACGATCGGGTATGGCGATGCGTATCCGGTGACGGCGATCGGGAGGATCATCGGGGGGATGATCGCGGTGATGGGCATCGGCATCGTGGCACTCCCGACGGCGATCATCGCGACGGGGTTCTCGGAAGAGGTGCAGCGACGGAGGAAGGCAAAGGCGCCGCCGACGTGCCCGCATTGCGGGAAGGTGATTGATCCCCCTGTTTCGCAATGAGCCATCGCCATGCCGTCCTCCTTTCGCATTCGTTACAACGCGCCGGTCATTCTCACGTTCTCGCTGCTGGCCGCGGCGGTGACGATCCTCGCGGCCGTGCTGGGCGGAACGCGTGGGGGGAGCGTGATGAGACTGTTCGTCGTCCCCGGCCACATGGACTGGGACAACCCGCTCGCCTACGTGCGGTTGTTCACGCACGTGCTCGGCCATGCGAACTGGCAGCATTTGCTGGCGAACCTGATGGTGATTCTGCTGATTGGGCCGTTGCTGGAAGAGAAGCACCGCTCGATGCGACTGCTGGAGATGATCCTCATCACCGCCGGCGTGACCGGAGCGCTGAACATCCTGCTGTTCGACACGGCGTTGCTCGGCGCGAGCGGGGTGGCGTTCATGCTGATCGTGCTATCGTCGCTGACGAGCTATCGCCGGCGGGAGATCCCGCTGACGTTCGTGCTCGTGGTGCTCCTGTTCGTTGGCGGGGAGATCGCGTCGGCGGTCACGCAGCGCGATCAGGTCTCGCAGTTCACGCACATCATCGGCGGGGCGTGCGGCGCGATGCTGGGACTGAGCAGCGATCGCAAAGCGCGCGCGTAGCGGGCGACATCCATGTGGCCTGGGCGTTCCTCCCCAGGGGCGATGGTGACACGACCGGAACGGGGATGGACGCAAAGAACGCCAAAGACGCAAAGAACGCGAAGAGAAATTGCGTCTCTGGATTTCTTAGCGATCTTTGCGTCCTTGGCGATCTTTGCGTTTGTCTTCGATGGAAATGAATCGCTCGGCCGCGGGATGTTGGCTCGCGCTTGAGATGTGACGCTCCGCGGTCTACAAGCACCCATGCGCATTACCGACATCCACCGCGACCAACTGCTCCGTCACGGCTACGCGATTGTGCCGGGCTTTCTCACGGTCGACGAACTCGCGGCCGCGCGGGCGGGGTTCCTGGGCTATTTCCCGACGGCCGAGGAGCTGCGCGCGACGCCGCAACGTTACGGCGCGATCTTCGAGGATCCCGAGCATTTGCAGGTGGAGTTCCCGTTCGCCTCGGACGTGCTGAACGACGTGAGCACGCACCCGGAGCTGATTGGCTTCGTCGAACGGCTCCTGGGCACGCCCAACGTGCTGCTGAGCCAGGCGGCGATCTGGGCAAAGTATGCGGGCACGGGGGACTTCGAGCAGGGGCTGCACCTGGACTACCAGGGCAACACGCTCGTCGTTCCGCGCGATGACGGTCCGTATCGACAGGTCAACATGATCCTTTACTACACCGACGTCGGGGATGAATTGGGCCCGACGCACGTCGTCTCGCAGGAAAAGACGCGCGATTTGCCGCTGTGGCCCACGCACCGCACGCGCAAGCATTCGCCGGCGCTCTACAAGCTGGAGAAGCCGGTCCTCGCACAGGCGGGCGACCTGCTGATCTTCTCCATGCGCACCTGGCACCGCGCCGGCGACATGACCGCGGAATTCGGCGCGCGCTTCAGCCACCACTTCGTCTGGCGCGCGGCCGATCATGCGTTCCAGGGGTATCACCAGTGGTCACAGATGGGCGAGAAGCCGGAGATGCAGTCGTTCATCGAAACCGCTATGCCGCGGCAGCGGGAAGTGCTGGGTTTTCCGAAGCCGGGAGATCCATACTGGAATGCCGAGACGTTCGCGGCGGTGGCGTTGCGATATCCGAAGATGGATATGACGCCGTACCGCACCATCGCCAAAGTAGCGGTATAATGCGCCCATGACGAGACTACGTGCCCACTTCGACGGCAAGGTTCTTACTCCAATTGGTTCCGTCGATTTGCCGACGGGCCGGGAACTTGAGATCGAGATAACCGATCCGGGTGATCCACCGCGAGGCTCGGGTGCCGCCATCCTCAAAGCGCTTGAGGGACTCCCAAAGCTGAGCAAGGAAGACCTCGACGAGTGGGAAAACGCAATCGAGAGCGGAAAGCTCCCGGTGCGCAACGAAGGCCTCTTCGACGATCTCAGGTGATCGATGATCTACCTGCTCGACACCAACGCGTTGCGGGATCTGCTGCAGGGGCAGGCGCGGGTTGCGGCACGCGTCGCGACCACAACATCCCCGCACCGCGTGATCACCTCGGTCATCGTTCGCGGCGAAGCATTGTTCGGCGTCGAGCGAATGCCGGTGGGGCAACGGCGCGCGGCCGTCGAGCAGAGCGTTCGGCAGCTCCTGGCGTCCCTTGACGCCGAATCTGTCCCCGTTGACGCGGCCGTTCGTTACGCGCAAACGAAGCGTGCCCGCGAGCAACAGGGACTTCCGATGGACGAGAACGACCTGTGGATTGCGGCGACGGCACTGGTTCTGGGTGCCGTGCTAGTGACGCGTGACGGGGACTTTCGCAACCTTCCGGACTTAGAAACCATCTCAAGTCGTGAGTCGGTGCAGTCGGCGGTACCAGAGCAGCGCACAGGCGAGTTGCACGACGGCCAGATAATTCTCCGCCTTCTTCTCGTAGCGGATCAAGATCC
>JBBSLV010000323.1:0-4944 GCA_038233535.1 Tepidisphaerales bacterium
ATCGAAGGCTATCACGTCTTCGTGGGCGGCGGATATGGAGCGCATCAGGAGATCGGACGGCAAATCTTCTCCAGCATCGCCGCCGAGCAAGCGCCGGCTTTGATCGAGCGCATGCTCCTCGCCTACCTCCGCTGCCGCACGGACCCGACAGAGTCTTTCAAGGATTTCACCAGGCGCTTCGAGACGCCGAAACTGCGCGAACTCATCGAGCCACAGGAGGCGACCGTATGACCATGATGATGACCCCCACGCTGCCGGCATCGCGACGAGCGATCCCTCTGGCGATCCCCGTGATTCCCGAAACCGCGCCATTCAGCGCGGCGCAGCGCGCCTGGCTAAACGGATTTCTCGCCGGGGTCGTGAACCAGCAACCCGCGCCCGCTCAGCCGATGTCGGAATCCATCACGCCCCCGCCGGCGCGGGCGGTGGAACAGGAAGAGGACCTTGCGTGGCACGATCCGGCGCTGTCGATGGAAGAGCGGCTCAAGCTCGCCGAAGCAGCGCCGAAGGAGCACGTTCTAATGGCCGCGATGGCGCAGCTCGACTGCGGCGCTTGCGGGTACGTCTGCAAGACCTACGCCGAGGCGATCGCCCGCGGCGAAGAAGCGGACCTGACCAAATGCGCGCCGGGCGGCACGGAGACGGCGAAGAAGTTGAAGCAGCTTCTCCCCGCCGGCGCGGCGCCATCCACCGGGGTCGTCCCCGTTTCAGAAGTGCGCATCAAGGCGCGGCCCACCGCCGATGCCAGGCAGGAGCACGACCGGCGAAATCCCTTCCCCGCGCGGTTGCTCGCTTGTTCCCCGCTTAATAAGAGCAGTTCGAACAAGGACACGCGGCTGGTGGCGCTGGACCTGAAGAACAGCGGCCTGTCGTACAAAGCCGGCGACAGCCTGGGCGTATACCCGCAAAACTGCCCGGACGCGGTGCAGTGGATCCTCGAGGCGTTCAGCGCCAGCGGCGCCGAAGCCGTGCCCGACCGCGAGGGCGCGAGCGCGGACCTGCACGAGATGCTGCTCAGACGGTGCGTCATCACCAAACCCTCGGTGCGTCTGATCGAGCTGCTCGCCGAATCCGCCTCGGATGCGGCGGAGGCGGCGCAACTGAAGGCGATGGTTGACCAGGGCGCTTCCGAGGGAATCGAGATCATCGACCTGCTCACGCAGTTCCCTTCCGCCCGCCCGGGGATCGAGGAGTTTGTCGCCGCGCTTTCCCCGCTTCAGCCGAGGCTCTACTCGATCGCCTCGTCGCCCAAGGCCCATCCCGACCAGGTCCATCTGACGGTCGGGGTGGTGCGCTATCTGAATGGGCGGGGGCGCCAGTGCAAAGGGGTGGCCTCCAGCTTCCTCGCCGAGCGGGTTCGGCCGGGGGAGAAAGTGAAGGTGTTCCTCCAGCCCTCCCACCGCTTTCACGTCCCCCCCGACGGGCAGACGCCGATGATCATGATCGGCCCGGGCACCGGGATCGCGCCGTTCCGGGCATTCTTGCAGGAGCGCAAGGCAACCGGCGCATCGGGGAAGAACTGGCTGTTCTTCGGCGACCAGTGCGGCGAGTGCGACTTCCTCTACGAAGACGAACTCAAAGGCTACCAGCGCGAGGGTCTGCTCACGCGGCTGGACACCGCCTTCTCGCGCGACCAGCGGGAGAAGGTCTATGTCCAGCACCGCATGCTCCAGAGCGCCCCGGCAATCTGGTCGTGGCTCCAGGAAGGGGGTTGCTTCTATGTCTGCGGAGACGCCAAGCGCATGGCCAGGGATGTCGAAACGGCGCTGAAGCAGATCGTCGCGGAGCAGGGCAATCTCTCGCCCGAGGCGGCGAGCGCTTACGTCGCCGAGCTTTCCAAGAACAAGCGTTACCAGCGCGACGTGTATTGATGGCGCAGCAACGCAAGACACTTTGCCCCTACTGCGGCGTGGGATGCGGGCTGATCGCGACCACCGACGGCGCGCGGGTGATCAAGGTGCGCGGGGATCCTTCGCATCCCGCGAACTTCGGCAAGGTCTGCCCCAAGGGCGGGACCGTCGCCCAGACCGTCAACGTCCCCACGCGCCTGCGCTACGCGATGGTGCGGGAACAAATCGGTGACCAGCCGGCGGTGGTCCCCGCGGCCGCTGCGATCAATCGTGTCGCCCAGGGGCTCGACAGGATCCTCCAAAGCCACGGCCCGGGCGCGATCGCATTTTACCTTTCGGGTCAGCTCACCACCGAAGCGCAATACCTGACCGGGAAGTTCGCCAAGGCTTGCCTGCGCACCAATCACGTCGACACCAACAGCCGGCTGTGCATGGCCAGCGCCGCCAGCGGGATGACGCTGTCGCTCGGCAGTGACGGCCCGCCGACCTGTTACGCCGACATCGAGCTGGCCGACGGTTTCTTCTTCATTGGGTCGAACGCCGCCGACTGCCACCCCGTCACGTTCGGGCGCGTCACCGAGCAGATGCGAAGACGCGGCGCGCGATGCATCGTCGCCGACCCGCGCCGCACCGCGACGGCGAAGGCGGCGACGCTCCATCTCGCGGTGCGCCCGGGATCGGACCTGACCCTGATGAATGGGCTGCTCCGGCTGCTGCGCGATGCGGGAAAGCTCGATCGCGCTTTTCTGGCCGCGCACACCGAGCATTGGGACGAACTGGACCGGTTGTTGGAGGAGTATCCCCCGCAGCGCGTGGCCGCGGAATGCGCGATCGCGCTCGATGACCTGCTGGCGGCGGCGCGGATTCTCGGTGAGTCCTCGCGGCTGATCACCTTCTGGACGATGGGCGTCAACCAGAGTTTGACCGGCACTTTCACCAGCAACGCGATCATCAATCTCCACCTGGCGACGGGACAGATCGGCAAGCCCGGGTGCGGCCCGTTCAGCCTGACCGGCCAGCCCAACGCCATGGGCGGTCGCGACTGCGGCTACATGAGCCACGCGCTGCCCGGTCAGCGCTTCGTCGCCAACGCCGAGCATCGCAAGCAGATGGAGACGCTCTGGGGATTGCAACCCGGAACAATCCATCCGGAGCCCGGCTACGATGCCGTCGCCATGTTCGATGCGCTGGATCGCGGGGAGCTGCGCGCGATCTGGATCATCGGGACGAACCCGGCTGCCAGCATGCCGAACCTCAAGAAAGTCCGCCGGGCCCTTCAGAACGCCGAGCTGGTGGTTGTGCAGGACGCTTACTACCCGACGGAGACGACGAGCTTCGCTCACGTCGTCCTGCCCGCCGCCGTCAACCTCGAGCAGGCGGGAACGTTCTGCAACAGCGAGCGGCGGGTGACGTTGATGGAGCAGGTGGTCCCCCCGCCCGGCGACGCCAAGCCGGACTGGTGGTGGGTTCAGCAAATTGCCCTGGGCATGGGGTTCAAGACGCGGTTGCAACATGATTCGGCCGAAGAAATCTTCGACGAATTCGCGCGCACGACCGCAGGCCGTCCCAACGATCAAAGCGCGCTGCATCACCGCCGCCTGCGCGAAGCCGGTCCACAGCAGTGGCCTTACCCGGCGCTGGGACAGGCCGAACCGCGACGTTACACCGATGGCGTTTTTCCCACGCCTTCGGGACGCGCCCGCTTCTGGGCCAGAACGCATCCAACGCGCGAGGAGAGCCCCGATGCGCAGTTCCCGCTCATCCTCACGACCGGCCGCACGCCGAATCAATGGCACACGCGCACCAAGACCGGGACGGTCGCGAACCTGAATCAGCTCGATCCCGGCCCGTACGTGCAGATGCATCCCGCCGACGCCGAGGAACATAACCTTCACGACGGCCAGCCCATCGAGATTATCAGCCGCCAGGGCCGCGCCCGCGGGATTGTGAAAATCGATCCCGCCATCTCCCGGGGACTGCTGTTCATGCCCATCCACTGGAACGAACTGTGGCTGCACCGCGCTTCTCCCAATGAAGCCACCGCCGATGAAACCGACGCGATCAGCAAACAGCCGGTGCTCAAATATTGCGCCGTGGCCGTCAGAGCGGTTGAATCGCGCGCATCGGCTCGCGAGTGAAAGCTTCCTGGGCATCTGCGCCACGGCATCGATGAAAAATCGAAAACTCTACCGCGCGCGTTTGATTCTCACGACGTGGCCGCCCGCCGGCGCCAGGGTGGCGGCGAGGACGTCAGCGGCGGTTACGTCCACCGTTTTCCGCGTGACGCCGTTCGGGCCGGCGGGGGCGTCGTCGGCCCAGACCTCCGCGGTGAAGCTTCCCTCGCCGAGAAACGCGAGGGGGATCTTCAATTCACGCGCCGTGCTGTCGGTCATCGTGCCGACGTACCACTCCGTGCCCTTGCGCCGCGCGATTGTGATGTAATCGCCGACCTTCCCCTGAATGAACCGCGTCTCGTCCCACGTCGTTGGGACGGCCGAGAGGAACTCGATCCCCGCCCGCTTGCGATATGCGGCGGGGTAATCGACGGCCATCGGCATCGGGTTCTCGTACACGACGTACGTCGCCAGTTGGTGACAGCGCGTGCCCATCACGTCGGGCGCGACGTCGCGCGGCGCGAAATCGGCCTCGCTCACGGAGCGGAATCCGCCGGAATGGTAATCGAGCGGGCCGGCGAGCATGCGCGTGAACGGGACGATCAGGTTGTGCTCGGGCGTCGCGCCCGGGCTCCACTTGTTCCACTCCTGGTTCAGCACCGCCTCGTGGTTGAGCAGGTTCGGGTAGGTGCGGCGGAGGCCCGTGGGCTTGTGCACGTTGTGGAGCGTGACGGTGAGCTTGTGCTTCGCCGCCTTCTCGACGACTTCGCGAATCCAGTTGATGTTCTCCTGGTCGTCGCGCTCGATGAAATCGACCATGATCCCCTCGACGCCCCAATCGGCGTACGTCGCTAATGCCTTGTCGAGGTGCTTTCGCAGCCCCTGCGACGCAACCCACAGCCGGATGCGCACGCCCTTCTTCTTCGCGTGCGCCAGAACCTCGGGCATGTCGATCGCTTTCACAGGGACGGTGATGTCAT
>JBBSLV010000324.1:0-4944 GCA_038233535.1 Tepidisphaerales bacterium
CGCCGCCGCCTTCGGCGTCGTCGAACACGCGCGCCCGGACGGGTGGCTCGCCGGGAGATTCGGCTCGTGCGGTCTTTTCTGAAGGATTGCCGGCCCCGTCGACCGCTCGCACCTCGTACTTTGCCGCGGGGTCGGCGCCGGCGGAGTGGTCGAAGTAAAAAGTGCCTTTCGCCATCTTGTCGATCGGTGCCCCGTCGCGGAAGACCTCATGATACGACAGCCAGTTGTCGTCCGAGCCCGACCGCCAGGTGAGTTCGACGCCGGGGTAGCCCATGTTCTCGCCTGCCGCGACGGTCAGGCCGACGGGCGGCTTGGGCGGCTGCTTGTCCAACTTGCTGCCGGGGTAAAGCGGGAGGTTCAGGTAAATCAGCTCGCCCGGCGGCATCCGCTCGATCCGAACTCCCTCACCCATCAACTCGTCACCGCGGCGCTGTTCGCTGGCGTTTGATTCATGGAATGACACAACGTAAGTCTGGTCGGGCAAAAGCCCCTTGGGCCGAATCGTCACCGGGCCCGGGGCGGGACGCTTGGGAATGATGATGCCGCGCCTGCGGTCGCCGCTGAGCCGCTGAAAATACATCGTCGGGTCGTCACCATCAATGAGTGGACGATGGACCCGCACCCATCGGCCAACGACCCCTTCGCGATGGAGGTAATGGTAGATGTCGATCAGCTCCCGGACGCCCTCCAGCTTCGCTCGATCCCAGGTATCGCCCGTCATGTCGAAATTGATGCAGAGCAGGCCGCGCCAAGTGGCCTTGTCATAGTCGTTGGGGTTCCAGGCGTCGGGAATGTCGCTGCACTTGTCGGGCGGGAACAGCAAAGCGGCGTGGTAATTGCGGAGGATTCCGACGGCGGCGTCGCTGAAGGACAGGGCGGAGGCGTAGCGGACGTAGTCATAGCCCGCGTAATTGCCGCCCAGGTTGACCGCCTGGAAAGCGCAGCCGGGATGCTTGTCGAGGAAGTCGCGGAGGAGCTTGCGGAATCCCTGGTCCTGGGCGAGCAGGGGTGTATCGTCCCCGTTGCGCGGGGAGGTGAAGATGCCGTCGTTGCGCCACTCGAAGTCGCCCCAACGTTGCACGAAATCGTCGAGTTGTCCCTTCATGAACTCGACCACTTCAGGCTTGGACATGTCGAGCGTGGCGCCCCCCATGATGCCGGGCAGGAGCGGGCGCGGGGGCAGGAGCCAATCCGGGTGCTCTTTCGCCACGCGCGAAGCCGGATCGACGGTGTAGAGAAACGCGTAGATGAGCTGCCCGATGCCGTGCTTGCGGAGGTACTGTCCGGTGGCACGGAAGTCGGGCCCGTTCCAGTCGCCGGCCCGGTCCCACCAGCCCCAGTCGCGGTGGTATACGTCGGCGCCGACGTAGCGCATCAGGTCCGTGACCCGGAAGACCTTGCGGAACGTGCTCTCCATGTCCGGTTTTCCGCCGATCCAGGCGAAGCCCGGCTTTCCCCAAGGCGTGCCGTGCATCCAGTAGCCGAGCATCCGGATGGCGGGAAACCACCCCTCTTTTTCGCGCGTGTAGTCCCAGAGGTAGCGGTACTGCCAGTCGAGCAGCTCGTTGCCCGCGTTGTCCAGATCGTCGCGGAACAGGCCGACGAACGCCTTGGGGGTGGTGACCGATTCGCCCGGTGCGAGCGTCTGTTTGTGGCCGGCGACTTTTAGTTGAGCCACCACCTGTCCCTTGTCGCCTGGGCTGAACGACGCGGCCCAGTGTCCGAAATAGTCAAACCCGATGAACAAGCCCTGTTTGGTGTCGCGCGAATACAGCGCATACCACGGGGCGTAGCTTCCGCTGCCGGCGCGGAAGCCGTAGCCGCTTTTTCCCTCTGCGGCCCGGTTGCCGGTGTTGCCGATCGAGCCGGTGATGCGCACCCGTCCCGCCTTGGGTGCTGTCCAGACGCGCGCCGCGTCCTGACCCGCGTCGGGGTGCTGATCGGCGGAGCCAACGAACGGCGTCCCGGTGGGGTTGTCCTTCTCCTTGCGCCACTGGTTGGGGCCCGGGTAGTAGACCAGGTCCACGAGCTTGCCGCCTTCGACATACTGATACCGCCAACCGTTCCTGCCCTGTTCCCCGCTGAACTCTTTCGATGCGGTATGTGACGCGCCGCCGTCGTCATAGGCGATCGTCGGGTCGAACGCGGTCGTGTCGTGGAAGATGGTGCCGCCGGCGTTGACGAGAAAGACCAACCGGTCCCCTTCCTTCACGTCCGCCGTCACGTCGAGGGGTACGCGGACCGTGGCGTTGGCGATGTGTGTCCAGTCGCCCTCCGCCGGCCAGACCTGCCTGTCGTTGATCAGGATCTTGACGCCCACGCCGTCACCGGGAAACGGCGTGGTCGTGGGGAACGGGTCATAGGAGTCGAACGTCCGCGGCTCCTCCGACTTCCCGGCGAGCGATTCCGTGCGCAGCGCCCATGAGCCGGGCTGATTCTCACCGCCGGTCATCCAGTGGAAGTCTGTCGCCGTTGGGTCGCCCAAGCGAGCGGCGAAGTCCAGGAAGTGAGGTTCGACGAGTTGCAGCGGCGCGTCGCCGGCGTTCCTGAACGTGGCCCACTCCCGCACGATGCTCGAGTGCGGATACAGCACGTAGGTCTTCGTGACTTGCAGCGGCCCGCGACGGACGGTGATGTCGAGTTGCTGTTCGCCCTGATCGAGCTGCTTCTGTTCCGCGCCGACCAACTCCCACGGGCCGGGCGCCGAGGCATTGTCGGGCCGTGGTTCCCCGCCGAGGGTGACGGAGAACGCCTGTGGTTCCGCGCCCGCCGGAATAAACTCCCGGTTGGTCGCTTTGTCTTTCAGACTTGTCAGCAGCAGCTTGCCGTTTTGCAGGGCGACGGTCCGCTGGGCGGAGGGGTTTGACAGCGTCCAGGTTTCGCCGTCACGGCGGATGGAGGCGTCGGCGTCTTGCGCGTCGCCGGCTGCTCGGGCCCCGGCGAGGGTGAGGATGACGAACACCGCGACGTGTGTAACAATCCGCTTCACGCTCATCTTCATGCTCATCTCCCGCTGCCGGTGGCGGGCCCGGCTATTGACCTTCGAACGCGCACGCCTGTGCTTATAGAATATACGACGGTATACTGCCAGCATGTGTATCTGGCCCACAACGAAAAACGTCTCATTGAGCGTGCGTATCTCCGTCTCGATCGTCGCGCTCGGCGTTCTGATGTCGGCGTCCGGCGCACATGCCGCGGTTGATCAGAATGCAACCGCCCCGAGTGAGCTGGCGCGCAAGCGGCAATGGACGGCCGAGCGGTTCGACAAGGACGGCCCGCCCGTTCAAGGTTTCGCCCGGCCGATTGTCGCGGGGCTTGAGATCCTGGCGAATCACGACGCGGTGCAGAAGAACGCCCGTCTGGGCAAGCCGCTGAAGATCGGGGATGTCCAGTATACGCGCGGGCTGTATTGCCACGCGCCGAGTCACCTTGTCGTTCATCTTCCCAGCCCGGCGTCGAAGTTTCTGGCGGCGGTGGGGGTGGACAGCAACGACCAGCGGCTGCACCGCGTGTTGATCATCAGCAACACCCCCGACACGCTCACGTTCGCCGCCGGGGCGTGGACGCCGAGCGCACCGTACGTGATCGTCGCCCCCGGCGCTCGCGCGTGGCCCGGCCGGACACCGGCGAATGACCTGCTCGACTATGCCGGCCGACGCGACAAGTGGTACAGCCATCATCCCGACGACGTGCTGGGCGGGACGGACATCGCCGCCGCCAGCATCCCTATCCAGGAGTACAACCCGGTCTCCAACGCGTGCGAGACGGTCACGCGACCGATCTTTGACGTGAGCGACACGCGCCCGAGCGCGCCGGCGACGTGCGCCATTCGCTGGCCGACATCAGCCGCGCGCGAGCTGCTGCGCTACGAGCCGATCGTGGATTTCCGGACCGGTTTGATCGAAACGCTTCAGTGGTACGCAGAGCAAGTTCGCCGCGTGCAACAGCCTGCATGAGCGAACGCAGCGAATTGAATGGAGCCAGTTTCGGCTCTCCGCGAAAGCCGCTGACGTTTGTGGTGCATGGGCTCAAGGGCGGCGGTGACCAGATCGCTCCGGCTGGCCAATTCCGCCAGGCTTTCCAACAAACGCTAAAATCGGGGCGATAGGACACCAGTTGAACTTTTCATGCGTTTCTGCACTGAAATCAAGCTCTCTGGCATAACGCTACGTTGACACGATGATTACGGTGACTGCACCGCCTAATCCCGCAGCGCGAGAACATGGGTTTCAATTCCCGCTGGCTCCACTCAGCGGGACGTGTTTCACGTCTCGCAGCAAATCGAACGGTTTTCTTGGGGTAAAATCAAGATTTCGAGAGTTCAATCGCACGGTTTTGAGCATGATGCCCAAAATCGTGCGTTTTGCGTTGTACTTCGACCTAAACCATCGCTCTGTCAGACTTTGCGAAAGTTCAAACGCTTTGACCGCGAGGTCGGCGATCTCGCGCCCATCGCGGTCGCTGACCTGCAACTGCAAGGCGATCGCGCTTTGTCGCTCGTAGAGTTCCTGACGCTTGCGGGCGTATTCGTCGGCGCTGACTTCGCCGTCCATACGGAGATCAAGCAATGTCTGCACCTTGACGCTGATCTGCTCGCGCTGCCGCGTTAGTTCGCGCTGATGCTCGCGCGTCTGGTCGTACCCGGCATGCGCCTTGGCCTTGATGACATCGATGAACCACTCTCGGAACTCGGCATCTTGGAACTGAAGGGTGTCGAAGAATCCGATCAATTGCTCATCGATCTGCTTCTCGCTCAAGCGAACGCGCGGATGCCCGGCCTCGGCGTAGTGCGTGCAGCGGTAGTAGCTGTACTCGCGCTTTGTCCCGTCCGGCGAATTCTTGAACTTTTTCTCGCCCGTGACGGTGTGACCGCAGTGGCCGCAGGTGATGAGCGACCCGGCAAAGGTCAGCTCCGGGCTGTGATAGACCTTGAAGTCTGTGCCG
>JBBSLV010000325.1:0-4909 GCA_038233535.1 Tepidisphaerales bacterium
CCGATCTAGCCCTCCGAGAGCAAGTGGGCGCACTTCTGGCCAAGCTGCATGCCACCCCGCAGAATGGGATCGCCTCCGTGTGGTCGCAGAAGGATCTCGAGCGGTGGGGCACTCATCCCGACGCCGCCTTCGGCATCGGTATGCGGCCGCAGTTTTATCTTGGAGGTGGCCTTGACACACTCATGACGGACACGGGCAGCAAGGGCGGGCACGGCTTCGACCCGACTATCCCGGATATGCACTCTTCACTGATCCTCAGCGGGTCCGGCATGAAAGGCCTCGGGAACCTTGGCATCGTGCGAATGACGCAGATTGCGCCAACCCTCGCGCGGCTGCTCAACGTATCGCTCTCACCTCAGGCAGACCAGCCGATCAAGGATTTGCTGAAGATCCCTAACGCCCGGTAGAAAGCACGCGGATTCGCGCAGGTGTTCACCCGTGGCGCGATGTGGCACGAACGCCTGACGCCATGATCGCCCGCCGGGCTTCCTCATTCTCCGCATGCGTCGTTGATCGTGCCATGCGGCTGGGCGCTGTCGGTTGTTCGTCGTATCTCGGCAATCCTCAGTCATACTTACTGTGACGATGCGCATGGCCACGAGTTCCCCGTTCAAGAGGCTGCTCGACGAGATCGGGACGGTAGATCAGGTCGGTGTAGAGGAGCGCGCAGCGAAGTTCGCGACTCGCAGCATCAAGAACAACTCGAAGCTGTGGGGATTGAAAACGGCTGTCTCCATGGTGGACCTGACCACGCTTGAGGGGAAGGACACGCCAGGCAAGGTCACCTCCCTCTGCCAGAAGGCACGAACGCCGGGCGACGACCCGGAGGTTCCACCCGTCGCCGCGGTATGCATTTACCCCGCCTTTGTCCAACAGGCACACCGCCTGCTGGCCGGCACATCCATCAAGGTCGCGTCGGTCGCTACGTCGTTTCCGTCGGGACAGACGCCACTCAGGTTGCGCTTGCAGGAGGTGCGGCAGGCGGTCGCAGACGGAGCCGACGAAATCGACATGGTCATCAACCGCGGTCTCTTCCTCGCCGGCGAGTTCAGCGCCGTGAGCGACGAGATAGCGGCGGTCGTCCAGACGTGCGGCGACTCGAGGCTCAAGGTGATCCTGGAGGTTAGCGAGCTGGAGACGTACGACAACGTCCGCGCCGCGTCGTTTATAGCCATGCGCGCGATTCGTGCAGCGGACTTCATCAAGACAAGCACCGGAAAGACGCCCTCGAACGCGACGCTCGCGAACACGCAAGTCATGATCGAGGCGATCCGCGATCATTATCTTGCTAGCGGCGTGCCGATCGGGATGAAGCCGGCCGGCGGAATTCAGCGGGCGAAGCAGGCGCTTTATTTCCTGGTTGCCGTGAAGGAAACGCTGGGGGACGCGTGGCTCAACAACACGCGGTACCGATTCGGCGCAAGCTCGCTGCTCAACGATCTTCTCAGGCAGATAGAGAAGCAGAAGACCGGCGCGTACCAGGCGCCGTACTACTTCACCGAGTCCTCGGAGAGCTACTGACATGCACACACCCAGGGCGCCGTTGCGCGCGAAAAAAAACGTCGCAGTGGCTCGCGTTCCTGAGCTCATCTTCGGCGATCTGTGGGAGTTCGATCCCGCTCCGGAGAGCGCCGACCCTCGGCTGCGCGACCAGTACGACCTTTTCATAGACGGAACCTTCATTCCGCCGCGATCCAGAAAATACTTCGACACGGTGAATCCAGCCACTGAGAAGGTGATCGCCAGCGTGGCGCTCGCCGGCCCCGAGGACGTGGACGCGGCGTTCACGGCGGCGCAGAAGGCGTTCGAGGGTCCGTGGGGGAAGATGCCAGGGAAGGAGCGGGGGAAATACATCTACAGGATCGCGCGGCTCATTCAGGACAGGGCGCGCGAGTTTGCCGTCGCCGAAACGATGGACGGGGGCAAGCCGATCAAGGAATCGCGCGACTTCGACGTGCCAATGGCGGCCGCGCATTTCTTCTATCATGCCGGGTGGGCCGACAAGATCGAGTACGCAATACCCGGCCGCCGGGTGAAGCCGCTCGGCCCCGTAGGCCAGGTAATTCCGTGGAACTTTCCCCTCCTCATGCTGGCGTGGAAGATCGCGCCGGCGCTCGCGATGGGGAACACGGTCGTGCTCAAGCCCGCGGAAACGACACCGCTCTCCGCGCTCAAGCTGGGGGAGCTGCTGATGGAGGCGGAGCTTCCACCGGGGGTCGTGAATTTCGTCACCGGAGCTGGCGAGACCGGCGCATCGGTGATGGCGCACCCCTGCGCAAAGAAAATAGCGTTCACGGGATCCACCAAAGTCGGCAAGATCATCATGCGCCAGACTGCGGGGAGCGATAAGAGGATGACGATGGAGCTCGGCGGAAAAGCCGCGAACATCGTGTTCGACGACTCGCCGTTGGACCAGGCCGTGGAAGGTGTCGTCAACGGGATTTTCTTCAACCAGGGGCACGTCTGCTGCGCGGGGAGCCGGCTCCTTGTGCAGGAATCGATAGCGGAGCTGTTCATCGAGAAGCTCAAGCGCCGGATTGACGTGCTACGTGTGGGGAATCCGCTCGACAAGAACACGGACGTGGGCGCGATCAACTCACGCATGCAGCTGGACAAAATCGAGGATCTCGTTGCGTCCGGCATCGCGCAGGGAGCCAAAATGTACCAGCCCTCGTGCGCGCTTCCCGGCAGCGGCTTCTTCTACCGCCCCACGATCTTCACCGGCGTGACGCAGAGCCACCGCATCGCATGCGAGGAAATATTCGGTCCAGTGCTGAGCGTGCTGACGTTCCGGACTCTGGAGGAAGCCGTGGACAAGGCAAACAACACGGCATTCGGCCTCTCCGCGGGCGTATGGACGGACAAGGGGTCGCGGATTTTGAAGATGAGCACGCTGCTCAAGGCGGGAGTGGTGTGGGCCAACACGTTCAACAAGTTCGATCCCTCATCTCCATTCGGCGGCTACAAGGAATCCGGATTCGGACGCGAGGGCGGGCGGCATGGCCTGCTCGACTACGCGAAGGTGATCTGACCGTGCGAACCCTACCTACCGGCCGCGCCGGTACTCGCATCATTGTGGCGAAGACGCCGAAGGCCTATATCGGCGGCGAGTTCATCCGCTCCGAGAGCGGTCGGGTGTTCCCGATCTACGAGCCTGGCGGGGAAAACGGCCACCGGACGTTCATCGCGAACATCCCGCAGTGCACGCGCAAAGATGTGCGTAACGCGGTGGAAGCCGCGGCGAAAGCTGGACGTGGCTGGGCCGGCCGCACACCGTACAACCGCGGGCAGATTGTTTACCGGCTTGCCGAAATGCTCGAGTCGCGCACCGGCGAAATGGCGGGCGCGATCGCGCGCGCCAAGAGGTTGGAGTCTGTCGCCGCGGAAGCGGAGGTGGCGATGAGCGTGGACCGACTGATCTATTACGCCGGCTGGGCGGACAAGTACGAGCAGATACTCGGCAACACCAACCCGGTGGCCGGTCCGTTCTTCAACTTCACGGTTGCAGAACCTGTGGGAATAGTAGGTGTGATAGCCGACGACGCCTCGCCGTTGCTGGCGCTGATCAGCCAGGTTGCTCCAGCAATCGTGAGCGGGAACACCGTCGTGGCGCTCGCATCGGAGACTCTGCCATACCCGGCGATCCTCCTCGGCGAAATGCTCGCCACCTCCGATCTTCCAGGTGGGGTGGTGAACATCCTCACGGGCTTCAAGAGCGAACTGATAGCCACATTCGCCACGCACACCCACATTCGGAGTGTGGATGCCGTCGTCTCGCCGGAGCACAGGAAGGAGCTCGCGCTCGGTGCCGCTGAAAGTGTCAAGCGCGTCCGCGCGCGGCCGCTCGAAGATCCTCCGGACTGGAGCGATGAATCGACACAGAGCGTGTACGACATTCGGGCGTTCGTGGAGTTCAAAACCACCTGGCACCCGATCGGTGCGTAGCACCGTCATCCCCCGTACCTGAGCGGCTGCGCTGAGCCTATCGCCACGTCGCTTCGCTCGCTGCCCGGTTCAATTAGCCGGACGTTGGTCCCGCGTTCGCCGCTATCGCGGCCGCATCATCGCGCACTGTGTCTTCGACCCCATAAAGAACATCACGGGCCCAATGAATTCAGATAACGAAGCTCCTCCAACCCTGTTCGCCACGGGGGCCAAAACCATCATCGGCATGGTGCACCTGCTTCCGCTGCCAGGCTCGGAGGGTTACGGCGGCATAGGCATCTCGGCCATCACCCAACGTGCGATCGCCGAAGCTCGCGTACTGGCAGAGGGGGGGGTCGACGCCATCCTCATCCAGAACAGCGGGGACGAGCCGTGGACCCTCCAGGGGGGGCCGGAAACCATCGCATATATGAGCGTCATCGGCGCAAGGATCCGGCAATCCGTTCGGTGCGCGGTGGGCGTCAATATACTGGCGAATGGGGCCGTCGAGGCGTTGGCCGTCGCGCACGCCATCGATGCCCAATTCGTGCGGATCAAGGTTTATTGCGGCGCGGTCGTCTCGACTGGCGGGATCATCGCCGGCGCGGCGACGCAGGCCTTGACCTTCCGGCGCGCCGTGGGCGCCAAGCACCTCGCCGTTGCCGCCGACGTTTACGACCGGACCAGCGCTCCGTTGGGTGATCTCCCGATCGCGGCAATGGCCGACCTCGCCCATCGCCATGGGCATGCCGACGCCCTCATCGCGACCGGCCACTCCGTTGAAGATTCACTGGCGCGTATCCGGGAAATCAAGAGAGCGATCCCCGACGCCGTCGTGCTGGCGGGAGGCGGCACCACGCAGAACAACGTCGGGAGCTTTCTCGCGGAATGCGACGGTGTGGTGGTGGGCTCGAGCGTTAAAGATAGTGGACACTTCGTCGGCACGGTCGATCGAGCACGCCTCGATGCGTACATGCAGGCGGTC
>JBBSLV010000326.1:0-4887 GCA_038233535.1 Tepidisphaerales bacterium
CTCCACGCCGCCCAGCGCGAACGCCTTCACGTTGACCCCGTCCCCGCTGACCGATATCACTGTTCGACACGTAGTTGTGCGAGGGTAGTCTTGATGCAAGCCGCCGAAAACGACGCGGAAAATCTGGAACAGTCGCAGGAAACGGCGGCATCGCCCACCGTCGTCCCCCGCGCCGAGCTGGGGCGCGTGCACGAGCTGGCGTCAGCGCTGATCGACGAGCTGCACACGATCCCCGACGGCGACATCATCGCCGAGATCCTCGCCAATGGATTAAAGCTCCTCCGCGATCAGACCAACCGCGGCGACATCAAGCTGATCAACAAGTCGTTCAAGGAACTCCGCTACGCGCTGAAGATTTTCGCCCCCTATCGCGACACGCGCAAGGTCAGCATCTTCGGCTCCGCCCGCACGCTCGAGGACCACGAGGATTACCGCCAGGCCGCTTCCTTCGGCAAGCAGATGGCCGAGGCGGGGTGGATGGTCATCACCGGCGCGGGCGGGGGCATCATGGCCGCCGGGCACGGGGGCGCGGGCGCGGATCCTTCCTTTGGGCTGGCGATTCGCCTCCCCTTCGAGCAGGCGACCAACACCTTCATCGCCAACGATCCCAAGCTCATCAATTTCAAATACTTCTTCACCCGCAAGCTCATGTTCGTCCGCTCCAGCCACGCGATCGCGTTGTTCCCCGGCGGATTCGGCACGATGGACGAAGGATTCGAAGTCCTCACCCTCATCCAGACGGGCAAGAGCGTCCCCATGCCCATCATCTTCGTCAACAAGCCCGGCGGGACGTTCTGGAACGCGTGGCAGACGTACGTCGAGGAACACCTGCTGGCCGGGGGATTGATCAGCGAGCACGACCTGCGGCTGTACAAGATCACCGACAACATCGACCACGCCGTGCGTGAGGTGCGCCACTTCTACAACAACTTCCACAGCGTGCGCTACGCGCGCGAAGACATCGTCCTGCGCCTGCACCGGCGCCCCAGCGACGACAATCTCAAGGAGATCAGCGAGAAATTTGCCGACATCAAGGTCAAAGGCGACTTCCGGCTGAGCGCGCCGCTGCCCATCGAGAAGGACGAACCGGCACTGGCGAGCCTGCACCGGTTGATGTTCAACTTCAACCGCCGGGACCACGGGAAGCTGCGTATCCTGATCGATTACCTCAACGACCTGCCTTAGCGAAAGCCGGTGCAACTGTTCGTACCAGCTTACCCCTTCCGGCGGGCGGTAGGGGCGCTGACTGCGACGTTTCAAATGCCGGATCAATCGCTCGCGCTCCGACGGCCTGGCCGCCCCGACTGGCGCAACGAGGCCAATAGGGGTTCACTTTCAGTTGCGGCTCATGTTCGGACAAGGCGGGAATGCGCGCGGGTTGTCGGACGGCATCGAGGGCGCTACAGTTCTCTGCGTCCTGCAACGAAATTCAACACTACCAGGGGTTCACACAGATGCGTCTCTTGTCGACCATTGCCGTGCTCGTCGGATTGCCCATTGCGCTGTTCGCCTGCAACCGGGAGAACAGCGCGATCGGGGCGTCGCCCGCCACGGCCCCGGGTCAAGGAAAAACCACCATGGCTTACGTCCGCGTCATCGATCCCGAGGGCAAGCTATCCGAGCCCGTCGTTATGAACAAAGTGGTCCGCACTGAACAGGAATGGAAGAAGCGGCTCACGCCCGAGCAGTACCGCATCACCCGCACGTCGGGCACCGAGGCGGCATTCTGCGGAGGATTGCTGAAGAACAAGGAAGCGGGCATGTACCTGTGCATCGGGTGCGACCTGCCCCTGTTCCGCTCCGACGCGAAGTTCGAATCGAACACCGGCTGGCCGAGCTTTTTCCAGCCCGTCGCGAGTGAAAACGTGCGCGAGCGCCCCGATTTCAGCCACGGGATGGTGCGCACGGAGATCAACTGCGCGCGCTGCGACTCGCACCTGGGCCACCTGTTCGACGACGGCCCGCGCCCGACGGGGCTGCGCTTCTGCCTGAACTCCGAATCACTGAAGTTCGTCAGGAACGAGGATTTGAAGACCGTCGGGGAAACGGTGCCGAAGACGGACGTCGCCGAAGCGGTCATCGCCGGCGGGTGTTTCTGGTGCGTCGAGGGCGTGTTCGAGGAACTCGCCGGCGTGCACGACGTGATCAGCGGGTACGCGGGCGGAGACCAGGCGACGGCGAACTACAAGGCCGTCTCCGCCGGCGAGACCAACCACGCCGAGGCCGTCAAAATCATCTATGACCCGAAGCAAATGTCGTACGAGCAGTTGCTTCAGGTGCACTTCGCCACCCACGATCCGACCACGAAGGACCGCCAGGGCAACGACGTCGGCCCGCAGTACCGCTCGACCATCTTCTACGCCGACGAGCAGGAAAAGCAGTTGGCCGAGGCGTTCCTCGCGGACGTGACCGAGGCCAAGGCGTTCAAAAGCCCGATCGTCACGACGCTCGAGCCGCTGACGGAGTTCTTCCCCGCCGAGGCGTATCACCAGAACTACGTCTGCCGCAACCCCAACGCCGGCTACGTCCGGGGCGTCGCGCTTCCGAAGGTCGAGAAGGTGCGGGAGAAGTTCAAGGATCTGCTCAAGCCGGGCGCGGCGGCTGATTAAGAAAGCTCACCACGGAGCACGCGGAGATCACGGAGAAGAAGGAAAGTGCAGGCGTGATATGGGCATCTGCCGATGTGATCGGTATCGGCACGCGCGAGACGTCGGTATCATGCTCAGTCCCAGCTTTCTACCTCTCCGTGTGCTCCGTGGTGAATCTGGTCCGGCTGTTGCTTGTTGCCCAGTATGATTGAAGCCAAGCCGAAAATCGCGACGATATATCGGACAATGGGTAGACCTGATCATGTGCGCCCCCCCGTGTTGCTGGCGCCGGCGCCGGACCGCAGGCGGGACTCGCGCAAGCCGCTTCAGAGCAAGGCGACGCTCACCGTTCTCGACACCGCCACTGGCAACCCCGCCGGTACGCACGACATCCTCACGCGCGACCTGTCGTTCAGCGGGGTGTCATTCCTCCTGCGCGAGTCGCTGGCTGTCGGGCAGCAGTGCCGCATCGAGGTTCCCGGATTGGGCAACAGCTCGCGAAAGCACCTCTGCGAAGTCGTCCGCTCCCGCCCCGTGAGCAACGGCCGCTACGAAATGGCCGTTCAGTTCCGGCAGAAGCTGTAAGAGAAGTCACACGGTTCCTGAAATTACACCACCGGCGCCCAGAATTCGCGGGCACGTACGAACCTTTGCGGCTTCGGCGGCATATCAACTCGTGGGTAAGGGTTTCATGTCGTCGCCACGCGGTTGTTCTGCGGGACGACAATGAGAGAACCGCGACGCGCGCACGCTCATCTCACGCGGTCGCATAAGCGCTGGAGCACACATGTCGGTGCGACATTTCGAGTGTTATGAAGTCAGGCACGTGGGCCGATCGCTGGAGAAGCTGCATGAGGACGTCGTGCGGTTCAAAGGGCGCATCGAGATCACACGCGACGGCTGCGACGACTGCTGCGTGCTGATCAGCAAGGCCGAGCTCGAGAGCCTCGAACGGGCACTGGCGATCCTGTCGGACACCGACGGGGTGAAGGCGATGAGCGGGCAGATCGCCCAGCTCGCCGCGAACGTCGCCGAAGCGCCGATCTCCGCCTGATTTTCTTCGCGTCACTCCACCGCGCTCGTCGGCGCCGCTGCCGCCGCGCCCTTCGCTCCTGCGACTGCGCTGAGCACCTGATCGATTCGCTGCTGCGCCTCCGGGGGCTGCGCGTCGCGCATTGACTTCAGCACCGGCGCGACGATCGGACCCATCTCCGTCAGCTGCGCCGCCGCCCGGTCCCGTTCCTTCCAGTCTTCGGCGTTCAGTCGCCCGACCGTCTCCTTGATCTTCTCGACCATCGTCGACGCCGGCTGGGGTTCGGGTTGATCGTACGTCTCGATGAGCGCCACGGGGATTGAGATCACCAGCCCGCTTCGCAGCGCGACCTGGACCTGCGGTTCCTGGAGCTGGCCGCTGACGATCGACTGGTCCCACAGCGTGACCTGCACGTCCAGCCCCGCGTCCGACGCGTGCGCGAGCTTGCGGATTTGTCCGCCCTCGACGGTCAGCGTGTCGAACGCCGTGTCGAGCTTGAGCTGCCCGCTGATCGTGCCGACGAGCATGTCCTCGTTCGCCAGCCGCAGCGTTGGGGTCGTTTCCTCGTCGATCTCCTCGGGCTCGGCGACGAACTGCATCCGGCTGATGCCGCTTACCGGGAACTTCACGACCTGCCCCTCCGGCCCGGCCCCCGCGAGCGTCATGTCGAACTGCGTCGCGCTGACCAGCCCCGCGAAGCGGCTGCCGTCGGTGAGGCGCACCTCGTGAACGCCGTGCTCCTCGGACTGAAACACGATGGCGGCGATGGTCTTCGGGTCAACCTTGAGGACACCGTAGCGGGTGGCGACGTCGATCGGCTGCTCGGGCATGGCGACGGCGACGCGGTCGCCGATGCGCATCATCATGAACGGCTTGTCGAACGTCCATTCCTCCGGCTCGTTCGGGCGCTTGCGGTAGCCGAACCGGGTGACCTGGCTGAGCGGAACCTGCGTCGTCTGCCCGCTGGACAGTTCCATCGCCAGCGTGTCCTTCGCCAGCCGCCCGCCGAAGATTTCGCCGTCGACGGTGACGATCAGCTGGCGCGGGCGGAAGTCGCCGACGTTCATCAGCGCGATCACGCGCTCGACGGGCAGCTCGACTTTGCCGTAAAAGGTTTCGAGCGTATACGACGGCTCCTTGAGCGTCCCCTTCATCCGATCACCGCCGCGCAGCTCGATCACGTCGAACAAATCGCCGCGGAGCAGCTCGCGGTCGCCGATGTAGCCCTGCCCGGTGACGAAGTTGACTATTGTTTTGCGCAGTTCC
>JBBSLV010000327.1:0-4887 GCA_038233535.1 Tepidisphaerales bacterium
CGACGTCGAGCGCGGCGACGTCGAACGGCATGTGCGGCACCGACTGGCACGCGTCCAGCAGCACGAGGGCGCCGCGATGCATATTCAGCTTGTCTGAAATGATTTGCATCACTTTTCCGAACGCGTGGCGCAGTTCCAGCGTGGACGACAGGATTTGTCCGATTTCTGTCAGGATGGCCAATTCCTGGTCAGCCGACGTCGGACGTGCCTGCGAGATGGGCGATTGAGGAGAGTTCACGAGTACAAGATATGCACACGGTCATCCCGTTTCAAATTTTAAGAAGAATTGCGCAGCCAAGAGGCGGGAGGAAGCGGTAAATCGTTCCACAATCAGCGTGGATTTGAGTGGAATCTCGTATCTGTCGATAAGGGTTGGGAGGGTTGTAGCATTTAAACCGGCGACCTTTTCCAAGCGAGCATGTCCCCGTGATCCAGGGAATGATCATCCAGACGTTGGTGCACCGTTTCGCGGCAGTGGTCGCGTTCGGTACGGCGGTCGTCCTCTCCGGACTGCTGGCCGTGCCGTGGCGCGAGGTCGCGGCGCGCCCCGGCGACGTCGCGATCCGCTTCCTCGCCTGGGCCACCCCGACGATTCTCGCGCTCATCCTCCTGCGCCACATGCGCGGCGCCACCAGACGGCAGGCGGATCTCACCGCCCGCTCGAACACCGTCGATCGCCTTCTCGAATTTTCGCAGACGATCCAAGGCGCCGGGAAGCCCGAGCAGGTCTTTCCCACGCTCAGCCACTTCCTCCAAAGTGAACTCGGCCTGGCGGGGCTGGTCATCATCGCGTCGGAGCCGGAGTCGGTCCCCCCGATTCAGGTGAAGGTCGCGTGGCCCGATGCGCTGCTGCGCGGCGACGCGCCGATCCCCGAGATCGACCCCGCGCTATGCCCGTGCCTCCGCCAGGGGTTGCCCAAGCACTTCCGCGCCGAGTGCACGCCCGTCCGCTGCGCGGTGGATGGTTCGCTCACGCTCCCCCCCGCTCACCCGGCGTACTGCATCCCGTTCAATGTCGGCCGCCAGTCGCAACTGCTCGTGCACATGCTGCTCCCCCTCGCCGGCGCGTGGACCGAGGAACGTAAGCAGCTCGCGCAGACCTACGTGAACGCCGCCAGTTCCACGCTCATCACGCTCAACCACCTCGCCCAAGCCGAGCGGCAGAGCATGACGGACGGGTTGACGGGACTGTACAACCGCCGGTCGCTGGACAACCTGCTCGAGCGCGAAGTGGCGCTGGCGGCGCGTCACGGGCTGCCGCTGTCGGTCGTGATGATCGACATGGACGCGTTCAAGCAGATCAACGACGCCCACGGGCACGCCGCCGGCGATCACCTGCTCCGCGCGTTCGCCGACTGCGTGCGCATCACGCTCCGCAAGACGGACCTGGCGTTCCGCTACGGTGGCGACGAGTTCGCCATCGCCCTCCCTCAGACGCCCGTCGCGCAGGCCCAGCAGGTCGTGCAGAAACTGCGTCAGGCCTTTGCGTCCGTCGACTTTTCCAGCGCCATCGCCCACCTCGACCACCAGCCCACCCTCAGCATCGGCGTCGCCGAGCGGTCGGTGGCGCACACCCTCGTGACGCTCAGCGCGATCATGGCCGCCGCGGATGCGGCACTGTACGACGCGAAGAACGCGAACCGCAACTGCGTTCGCGTGTATCAGCCCAAGGCCGCGTGAGTCGCTCCCGGCAAAGCCACAAGCGGCGGTCAGCGTAAAAACAAACCCGATCGTTTTCCCGCACCCCCGGTCGCGGAACGATCACCCGCCGAAACGGTCACGCACCCAACCCTGAACCCCAGCTTCGCCCTCGTTAGGCACCGGAATGGCAGGCAATTTAGATTACATAAACGTATTATTTTCATAGATTTATGGCAAAAATAGCGCTAACCCCACAAAATATCTTGACACTTTCTTGGTCTGCGGCATATATTCCACCATCGGGAGCGCTTTGTCGGGTGCCCCTTTGATCATTTCAATTTGTCTGTGTTCAATTTGTCTGTGGAGGTAGTATGAGAAAGAGCTTTCGTGCGATCGCTGCGGTGTCGCTTTTGACGGCGGGGTCGTGCTGGACCGGGGCTGCATCCGGTGCGGTTACGGTCATCCCGGTGGCGAACCCCCGGGTTCGATGTTTTCCAAGGGGCCCAGCTGATGGCCGATAATCGGTTCATTAATGGTTCTGATGGGCTGACTGAGAACGAGGTGGTTTACAGCACCGCGGACGGGCAACCCAACGGGGAGTTGGCCGCGTTTTTCCCCACGGGTTGGGTGGCAAACAACCCCCTGGGCTTCCAGTTTATCGGGGTTACGCGATTCGACAGCTCGTTTCTTTCAGAGGATCCGGCTGGCCCCACCATGGCGTTCAACGCCACCAGAAATAGCCAAGACACTACACCAAGCCCCATCCTCGGGACCTTCACGCAAGATCTGGGCGTCTTGGCCCAGACCAACACCATTTACACGGTGAAAGTCAATGTCCATGATCAGATTGGCGGCGCCTTCCCGACGGTCCTTGAGGTGGACCTGCTTGCCGGCTTGACTGTATTGGACGACGTTGATTCTTTCACGGCGCCGCCGGATGGCGCAATGTCGGTCTACACGGCCACGGTGACGACCGGCGATACGGTGCCCACGGGTAACCTGTCGGTCCGCCTCCTCTCCGGTGGTGGGGGCACCGACGGCAGTACGTTCGCCACAGGCATCTTCGATAACGTTTCGATTACGTCCCAACCGGTTCCCGAGCCGGCGGCGCTGGCGCTGCTGGGCGTTGGCGTGGTGGGCCTGATGCAGCGTCGTCGACGCGCATGAGGTTCGGCGCATGAGGTTCGGACCAAGCATTTACTGACCAACCCATCTGCCGCCGCCCCAAAAGGCGGCGGCAGATGCATTTTGGTCAACTCCTCCGTGCCATCGAGTCAGGAGTCAGGAGCCGAGACATGGCGGTAAGACCAAGACGCTCTGCGTTCACGCTGGTCGAATTGCTGGTCGTCATCGGGATCATCGCGGTGCTGATCGCGATCCTCCTGCCCGCCTTGAACAAGGCCCGCCAGCAGGCCAAGGACATCCAGTGCGCCAACGTGCTCCGCCAGTTGACGACGGCGGCGATCATGTACCATAACCAGGCTAGAAGGCTGCCCCCGCCCCTGCGCAACCCGGACAACGGGCCGATCTACCCGACCGACATCCTCACCAGCCACATGAACCAGATCGGGCCGTACCTCGGACTGAAAACCGAGCTGATCGACCCGATCGCGCCGGAGGACATCCCGCGGTTGCTGCTGACGCCGACGTACGACGACAACCCCGACCTGCGTCGCGGACCGAACGTGTACGCCGGCGTGAACTATTGGTACTTCACGGGCTGGGGCTATTTCGGCCGGATCGACGAGGAGCCGAGGTTTGGCGGTGAGGTGCTCAAGCCCGAAACGGTCGCGAACAACAAGCGCCGCGGCGTGCTGTACGCCGATCAGGTCGGGTACACAAAGGCCAGTAATTTAAACCGCGCGCTTCACTCCAACAGGCCTACCTGGAGCACACCCCTCGGCCCCCTCGACTGGCCGGGCGTGCGCGGCCAGCACGTGGGCTACTCCGACGGGAGTGTGATCTGGAAGCCGCTCTTGGCGCGGGATCTGGACTACAGCCGCGCCGACCAGACCGCCTCCTACGTCATCCGCGGGCTGGATTACTACTTTTGGTACTGAAGTCCAACCCCAGGGCAATCGTCCGTCGCCGGGCGCTCCATAACGTTGCGCCAGGTCAACTGTCGCTGTTCGTCAAAGACAAACACCGGGACGGAAGCACAGAAACGGCAACCACCGTCTTGGCCGGTGCTCCGGAGCGCCATGCCCCACGCGGGCAGGCACGCTGAACATTCGCGTTCGGCAGGTTCACTTTCAATGGGCCCGACAAGATTCGAACTTGTGACCTCGTCCTTATCAGGGACGCGCTCTAACCAACTGAGCTACGAGCCCGAAGCAGTTCCATCACCGCCGAGGGTGAGGGGCGAAATTCTACGGCGGCACCAACGCATGTCAATTGAATGACGCACTTCGCCGTTGTCACCGTTGTCAGGTGCGCTACAGTGAGCTAAGACGTTCCCTCGCGCAGCGCATTCACACAGGAGTCGCCATGACCCCCATCTTCAGCGTTTTGATCCTCACCGCCCCGCCCCCCGGGCTGACCGCGGAAGCGGGCGGAGCGTTTGTGAAAATCGATGGGCGCGAGGCGCTGCTCAAGAGCGTCGAGCTGTTTCTCAACCGCGACAACGTCAAGCAGGTGCAGGTCGCCATCGCTGCGGATCAGGTGGAGGAGGCCAGGCGAAAGTTCGGCGGGCACTTCGGGTTCTCCGGCGTGAAGATGATCTCCGCCGGGTCGAAGTGGATGAACCAGATTGACGCCGGCGGAAAGACGCTGTCGGCCGAGGCCACGCACGTGATCGTGCACGACGGCGCCCGACCGGCCGTGCCATATTCGGACATCGACGCCTTGATGAGCGAGGCCCAGACGCGCGACGTCGTCGGCCTCTCCACGCCCGTGAAATCCGTGCTCGTCGAGCTCGACGAAGGCGGCGGGCCGATGGCGTACCAGTTGCCGAGCCACTACGTGCACCTCGTCACGCCGCAGGCGTTCACAAAGGCGAAGTTCATGGGCATGGCCGAGACGGAGAAGGAAATCCACGCGTCGGAGATCACGCTCCTGAAAGGCTCGCCGCTGAACCACCGCCTCTCGCACAGCGGCGAAGCGAGCTTTGTGAAGGCGATGATCAACATGCTGCCCAAGCCGAAGCTGAAAGCGCCGTCGAGTCCGTTCGAAGAAGCGCAGTGGTAAAGCCCGCTGCGCGGGAAGCTTTAAGAACCCCGCGCCGCTGCCCGACACCGCCACGTCCCC
>JBBSLV010000328.1:0-4877 GCA_038233535.1 Tepidisphaerales bacterium
CCGTGACCTCGCTGGGCGTCTTCCCGCCGTTCCCGGCACTGGAAGACGCCCCCTCCGGCTCGAAACCCTTCACTTCGTCAGACATGCGCAGGCATCCTCAAGGTTACAGCGGATGTTAGGCGGATCGGCCCCCCATTGCCTACTCCGCGCTCACCGGAAGGGTTCAGGAAGGCGTTCAGGGTCCAGGGTTCAGCAAAGACCCGGATCCGTCCCTTCCGAACCCTGAACCCCGAACCCTGAACCCACCCCGTCTACGACACGGCCACGGCCTTGCCCGTGCGCACCGATTCCTCGATGGCCGCCATCACCTTCATGTCGGCCAGCCCTTCTTCGCCGGGCGTGAGAGGATCCTTGTTGTCCAGGATGCACGTGGAAAGGTGATCCATCTCCGCGGCAAAGTGGTTCTTCTGCGGCAGGTTGATCTGCGACCGGGTCTTCTCCTGCGACGTGTGCAATTCCAGGCCGGTGTACGCAAAGGCGGGGTCAAGCTCGAACCACCCCTTGGCGCACTGAACGCGATAGCGCCGCGACTCGGCGCCCCCGAAGCTGCACCCGCAGTAACCCATCACACCGGACGGGAAGCGCAGCGTGAAGGCGACGCTCTCGGGAACCTCGGCAAAGCGCGGATCGTCCTTCGGCTGGTGCTGTGTCCCCGTCACCTCGACGGGCTCCTCCCCGGTCAGGTATCGGCAGGCGTTGATGCAGTACACCCCGACATCGCCCAGCGGGCCGCCGGCCGTCTGCTTGCTCAGGCGGATGTTCGGCGCTTGCACGTCCTGCACGTTGCTCGACTCGATCAGCTTGATCTCGCCGAACTGTTTCTTGCGCGCCATCTCGATGGCGGTCTGATTGTAAGGCTCGTAGCGCAGGCGGTATCCGATCATCAGCTTCCGCTGCGCGTTCTTTGCGGCGTCGATCATCTGCTCACATTCCCGCACCGTCGCCGCCATGGGCTTCTCGCACAGCACGTGCTTGCCCGCCTGGTGCCCGCGGATCGTGTATTCGGCGTGCATGTGGTTGGGCAGGATGTTGTAGACCACCTGGATCTCCGGGTTGTCTTTGATCGTGTCGTAGTTCTCGTAGTTGTAGATCGACTTGGGGTTAATGCCGTAGCGCTCGGCCACTTGTTTGGCCTTGTCGGGGTGGCCGCTGACGAGCGCGACGGGCCGCGACTTCTCGCACCGCGCGAACGCGGGCATCACTTCCTCCAGCGCGAGCTTCCCAAGCCCGACGATCGCCCACCCGACCTTCTTGCCCAGCGGCTCGGGCACGTCGAGGTTGGGCGGCTGCTTGTCGGGCGGCGCAAGCTGCGTGGCAGGGACGGCGGCGGCCAGTAGCCCCGCCCCGGCGTTCATCAGAAAACCGCGCCGCGTGCTGTCATTATTTTGATCGCTCATGGGAGGCTCCTTTTACAATGATGTGGCGCGACTGTACGCCCACGAGTCGCTTTGACGCAGCCTCGAAACGGGCGCGGCATTCTCCAGCGGGCGGCATTGGACCAGGAGCGAATTTGGAAAGGGGTATAACCGAAGTTATACTCAGTTTATGAAGACTGCCGTCTCGGTTCCCGATGCCGTCTTCCGCTCGGCAGAACGCATGGCCAAGCGGTTGGGCATCTCGCGCAGTGAACTGTATTCAACCGCCGTCCGTGAATTTATCGACCGCCGCGATGGTGCAGCCTTGACCGCAAAACTGAATGCTGCGTGCGCCGAGTTGGACACTTCGATGGACCCGGCTGTCCTTCGCGCCCAAGCCCGCGCCATCGGCCCGGAGGAGTGGTGATCCGTCGCGGAGAAGTGTGGTGGGCCGACTTGATCGATCCCGTCGGGTCGGAACCGGGTTATCGCAGGCCCGTCCTGATCGTGCAGGCCGATTGGGCCAACGCCGGCGCAAGCAACACGGTGATCGTGGCCATGTTGACCTCGAACCTCACCGCGACGCGGATCCCCGGAAGCGTGCAGATCAACGCGAGAGACAGCGGACTGCCACGGCCGTCGGTGGTGAACGTTTCGCAGGTGGCTACGATCAACAGGCGCCAGCTTGACGTCAAGTGCGGCCTGCTGCCGCCGCCGGTCATGCAGATGGTCGACGACGGGATATGCTTGTTTCTTCAGCTTCGCTAGCGCGCGAGCACGTCGGTGATTTACCTGCTTGCGTGAGGAAGTTCTTCGTCGCGTCGGCCGGGTCGGATGAGCGCGGCAGGGTTGCAAGCGTCTGCTGATTCGCCCGCGGCGCGATCAGCCGCACGACGAGCCCTGCCAGCAGGATGATTGCCAACCCGGGGAGCAGCCAGACCATCCGCCGCTCGATGAACCCCATCCAGAACATCGGCGCCGCCAGCAGCGTCGCGAAGATGAATGTCGCCAGCGCGCGGCCGGGTGCGAGCTCGCTCGTGCGCGTCGGTATCATGCAGATCCATACGTACGCCGGAAACACCAGCCCATAGAACGCGATGAACAGCCGGTAACCGATTTCCGTCCCGCTGAGCCCGCGGTAATCGACGACGCGGGCGGCGACCATCATCGCGCCCAGGAGCAGCGCAACGGAGACGAGGATGAACACCGTCGTGATCTCCAACCCGACCGCATCGAGGCGTCGGGCGGTGTAGCGCACGTGGGCGGCGATCGTGAACCCCGCCTGCACCGCCATGTGGACGGCGACGAGCCACACCCCCATCGACGCGGGCGGGACGTCCGCGGCGTCCCCCAGCGCCGCGCCGCGCATGATCAGAAGCGGCGCGTAGAGCAGCGTGAGCACGATCATCGCCAGGAAGAACACACCGAACCCCACGCCGAACGCGAATCGGCCGCCGGCGGGCGAAGTCGCCTGGCGGGCGCGGTGGAACGTGATGTCCAGGTATGGGCACAGCGCAAAACCAAAGACCGACACGGGCAGGAGCCACAACAGGGCCACGGACGACAACTGCCCCTGCTGCGCCGGCGCCGCCAGCGCGCCGCGCATCCCCAGGAGCACGAAGATGACCACCGAGACCCCCAGCGCCACCGCCGCCGCGATCAGCCACCCGCCGGGCGCCTGATGGGCGATCAGGACCAGCAGCAGCGTCGCCACCAGTGCGATGGGCACGATGAACCAGCTTCCGACGAGCGGCACGACGACGCAGAACAGGAAGAACAGGTGAAACGTGATCGTGACCAGCGAAAACGCGGCGACGGCCGGCAGATGCCGCGTCAGTTGCCGCAGGCTGGCATTGGCGTCGCGCAGCACCCACCCCATCGCGGCGGCGCCAATAACGTTCGGCACGGCGAAAACAAACCACGCCCACAGCCCGTAATCGCGCACCAGCAGCACGGGGAGGAACATCCCGATGCACCACGTCCACGATGCCCCGAGAAACGCACCCCAGCCCAGCGTCCGCAGGGAGGCTCCGTTACCTTTCGCGCTCACAGCAGATTCGTCAGCCACGTGAGAAGTGTACCCGTCAGCGAGTCATCGTTACACCCGGCGGCTTCCGCCGACGGCTATGACCTGTCGGACTCCCGACGGCCCCTCCGCAGTGCGCCAGCTTCTAGCCGCTGGCGGAAGCCCCGCGGGCGATGGAACCCCATTGCCTTTCGCGCTCGCAGCGATTCACAGGTCACGTGAGAAGTGTACCCGTCAGCGAGTCATCGTTACACCCGGCGGCTTCCGCCGACGGCTATGACCTGTCGGACTCCCGACGGCCCCTCCGCAGTGCGGCAGCTTGTAGCCGCTGGCGGAAGCCCGCGGGCGATGGAACCCCTCAGATGTTGAATCCTTCAAAAGCAAGACCTACGCCCGGTTCCGCCTGGCCTTCTTATCCTTGTGGTGCTGCTTGGGCGTCACATGGAAGATCACCTCGCATCGCCCGATGCGGCGGTCGCGCTCGCCGCGGAAGCCTTGCTGGCTGATGTCCAGGTCGAGCGTGATGTTGAACTCCCCGCCGTTGGCCAGGTGCTGTTTGATGTCCTCGCGCGGGTTCATGCGATAGACGGCGGGCCCGAAGCAGGGGCGGAGGAAGGTGTAGTTGAGGTTTTTGCAGACGACGGTGTAGTCCCCGCCGCAAAGCCCGAAGACGTACATCCCGCCGGCGATTTCGCTGTTGGCCAGCAGCGCCCCCCCGGCCATCGCGCGATACCAGTTGCGGTTGAACCGACGGAACGGGAGGACGGCATGGAACGTCTGCGGGTCCAGTTCCTTCATGCGGATCCCGCTGAAAAATGCCAGCGGCAGCCAGAGGAACGAGCAGATCGAGTGCCAGAAGTTGTCGCGAACGGAGAGCCGGCTGATGAACGCCTCGACCTTGTCAAACAGGGTCTTCGGCTCGTTCCCCCGGGCCGCGCCGCGCTGGGCGGCAATGTTGGGCCGCGGACGCGGGACCGGCGCTCCGGACACGGTCTCCCCGGGGTCGCCTTTCACGTCGCGCGGATCGAGGTCGCGCGGCGGATCGAGGTCGCGCAAAGCGGCGGTATCCGGGGCAACCTCAACGTCGTTGATCGAAAGGTCGGTGCTCATGGGGACGGCACGATTATAGACTTCCCCCGCGGAATGCGAATCCCCGGAATTGCGTTCATCCCCTGAACCCCGAACCCTCGGAGCTTGTGAAGTTTTTCGTAGCACGGGTTTTTAACCCGTGTTTTTCGAGACGAAAGCACGGGTTGAAAACCCGTGCCACACAAAAGTTCACAGGCTCTCGGGATGACAAACGCGCACCGCGCGATAGATTAGCGATCACTTGGGCACCGTCCTTCCCGCAACTGAACCGTCCGCCGTCGGGGTCGAGCTGCGCACCGTCCGGCGCGTCTTCGACGGTCACGTGGTCGCCGTCGATGCGGTCGATCTCGCCATCGCCCCCGGCGAATTCGTCGCCATCCTCGGCCCGTCGGGCAGCGGCAAGTCGA
>JBBSLV010000329.1:0-4871 GCA_038233535.1 Tepidisphaerales bacterium
GGAGGGTGCTGAGCAGGTCGTAGCGCGATGCGGTGCGTTGCACCCAGCTTTCGCTTCCCAGCGGCCGGCCGCGAACGACTTGCTCACGCAGTGTGCCCCTTCCGCACGGGAGCACTTCGTCCCGCGACGGGTGGACATCGGTACGGGGCGCGCAAATCGCTGTCGTTAGATCAAACCGGCTAAGGGACGAGTTCCCGATGATATGGGAGGAACTTCGTGACAACTCGCCTATGACGACGACGATTTTCGCTTTCCCCCACCCGCTTTCCCACCACCCGTCCGGCGCAGTTCCTCTTCGAACGCGCGGAAGTCCTCTTCCCCCTCCTCCGCACGCGACCAGTCACGGAGGTCGTTGAGGTCAACCTGCTGAGCCGTCGCAACCAGGACGGCTTGTGCCAGCGCTTGCCGATCCCCCCAATGGAAGAACGCCGCGAGTCTGTCCTTGACGCAGTCCGTGGGCGAGAGCAGGCGCAGATTACCCGCGGGCGTCTTCCGCCTGCTCACGTGCTCGACCCGCTGCATGCCGACCATCAGCGGTCCAGTCGGAAATTCGACGAAGAGCTTCGTGTCAGGGTGAACGAAGTGGCGCCTCTTCGTCGCCATGAATCCGAGTGATTTTAAGGCCGCCGCAACTTTGAATCGGGGCACCGGCCCCTCTTCGATGAAGTCGAGGTCGTGCGAGACATACTTGCCCTCCGACCAGATCGCGACGCAGGCGCCGCCGGTCAGCGTGACGGTAATGCCGGCGTCGCATAAGGCCTGGCATATCCGACCGGCAAGTTCTTCCACGGACATATCCGCGATGGGTTTCACAGCGGCTTCCCCTTCCGTCTGGGTCGGCTACGGCTCATCCGGAGTTCGTCTTTCCGCGTCTGCGGATAAAGTTCCAGCGCGCGGTTCACCAGGCTCGCGAGCTCCGCCCGCGCCGGGTATCGCGGATTAAATTCGTATTCCCGCGTCCTGCCCACCCCCCTGCTGACCAGCACGCCGGCAACCTCCAGTGTTTCCATCGCCTTTTGCACGGGGTTCAGGGGTGCGTCGAAGAATCGCGCAATCTCGCGGGAGTAGCCTTTCCCCCGTGCGGCAAGGTAGACGAGCACGCGTTCCTTGTTTACCGAGCCGACAAGTTTTCCGAGCATGGCGTTGACCTCAAGCAAATACATCTGACCTACTATGTAGATCATTTGACCTATTATATAGGTCAGAAAAGTGGCGGGCGTGCTGAAGAAACCGGCGGCGTTCGCGCCGGTGTACAAGGCGAAAATAAAGCGAAAATAAAGGGGCGAAAATAAAGGGGACACGAACCTTTATTTCTCTTTCCGCCATCCCGTCTGCCGGCCGCGCGGGCGGAGGGTGCTGAACAGGTCGTAGCGCGATGCCGTTGCTTGCACCCAGGCGTCGCTCCCCAGCGGTCGGCCACGCAGGATCGATCGAGCGATCGCCTCCTCCTCGGCAGCCGATTGCGGCCGATTCACTTTGCGCACCCAGTCGGGCGGCATCTCGATCGGCCACTCGCTCAGCAGTTGCCGGATCTCCGCCGGCCCGCGCAGCCGCGCGTGCAGGCTGCTCCACGGCCAGTCCTGGGCGCGCTTGACCAATCCCGCGCGCAGCGGACTGCGTTCGACGTAGCGCAGCACCCCCGCCAGCGACGCGTCCTGCTCGATCATGAAGTTCTTGAACCGTCCGTGGTAAACACGGCCTGTTCCCACCGCTTGGTGCGCCACCTGCCAGCGGGTCGCGTGCGTGAGCCCGAGGTATCCGAAGAACCGGGAGAGTTCCCCGTCCTCCCGCGGCCAGGCGACGAAGTGCCAGTGATTGCCCATCACACACCATCCCAGCAGCCGCGTGGGGTGGCGAGCCATCGCCAGGGACAGCACGTCGTAAAACGCCTGAAAATCCCGCGGCTTGCGGAACAGTCGCAGCCGACCGTTGGCGCGGTTGATCACGTGATACACGAATCCCCCTGGCGCGACGCGGGCGAGTCTGGGCATGGATCAAGCTTAGCCAGATGTGCGTGGAAAATAAAGGGTCGTGTCCCCTTTATTCTCACCAAGCATGAGCAGAAACAGGATATCCCAAAACAAGAGTTGCCACCGATAGGGCACCGATGTACACCGATGTACACCGATGGTAGACGCATTTTTTTTCGGTGTTCATCGGTGCCCCATCGCTGGCAAAAGTCTTTTTATCAACGAAAGGGCTGATCTTTGGCCTCCGTCATGTCGGGACAAACTAGCGCCACGGATTCTTCGACGCATCGCGCCCGACTTGTTCGCTTGAAAAAGTGCAAGGATATTCTTCTCTCCGTGCTCCCCGTGTGCTCCGTGGTGGATTTCTGTTAGGAGGTTTATCCATGGATCTCACCTCCGGGTGCCCATTCTGGCCGATTCGTGACGGGCTTCTCACGTCGTACCCCCCGCTGGGGCGCGACGTCACGTGCGACGTCGCCATCGTCGGCGGGGGAATGACCGGGGGGTTCGTCGCGCACGCGCTGGCCGAGGCGGGTGTCGATGTGGTGCTGCTCGATAAGCGCGACGTCGGCACGGGCAGCACCGCCAGTTGCACCGGGCTGCTCCAGTACGAGATCGACATGCCGCTGCATCAGCTCATCGATCGCATCGGGTTGGACAAAGCCGTGCGGAGTTATCTGCTGTGTCTGGGGGCGATCGACAAGCTCGAGCGGCTGACGCAAAAGCTCGGAGACGACTGCGGCTTCGCGCGGCGGAAGAGCTTGTATCTCGCCAGCAGCCCGCGCGACGTCGCGTCGCTTGAGAAGGAGCACGCCGCCCGCGTTGCCTGCGGGATCCGGCTTGACTTGCTCGGCCCGCGCGAGGTGCGCGCCCGCTTCCCGTTCAGCGCACCGGCGGCGCTGCTGTCGTACGACGCCGGGGAGGTCGACGCCTACCGGCTCACGCACGCCCTGCTCCGCGCCGCGGCCAACCACGGGGCGCGCGTCTTCGACCGCACGCGCGTCACCACCATCGACCACGGCAAGCGCCGCTCGAACATTCACACCGACCGCGGCTTCCGCGTGTCGGCGCGGCGGATCGTCTTCGCCACCGGCTACGAAACCCAGCGCTTCCTGCACGACCCACGCGTCAAGCTGCACACGACCTATGCGCTGGCCAGCGAGCCTGTCTCGTCGTTCGACGGCTGGACCGACCGCTGCCTCATCTGGGACACCAATCGCCCCTACTTCTACGCCCGCACGACCAGCGACGACCGCGTCATGATCGGCGGCGGCGACGAAGACTTCATCAACCCCGACGATCACCCCGGCCTGCTCCCGCGCAAGCAGGGCAGCCTGCGCCGGCGATTTGCCAGACTGTTCCCGTCGATCCCCTTCGAAACCGCTTACCGGTGGGCGGGCGTCTTCGGCGAATCCGATGACGGCCTTCCGTTCATCGGGGACTGCACCCGCGTCCCGAACAGTTATTTCGCCGTCGGCTACGGGGGGAACGGCATCACCTACAGCCTTCTCGCCGGGGCAATCATCCGCGATCTGTTCCTCGATCGGCGGAATCCCGATGCGCGTCTGTTCTGCTTTGATCGTTGAGAAAATGCGGGAAAAATGAACCGCGGATGAATGCGGATGAACGCAGATGAATTAAAGAAAAGAATCGGGTTGCTCTCCTGATCTGATCCGGGTTGATCTGCGTTCATCCGCGTTCATCCGCGTTCATCCGCAGTTCATTCTCATTCCTCTCGCGGCCAGACGTTTACCCGCGCAGGTCGCTTTCGCCGATCAGGGTGAACCCTTTTTTAATCAGCAGTCGGGCGGCGAGGGTGGGGTCGTCAACGTACAAAGCCAGCGACGGGCCGCGGGGGCGGAGCAGGAGCGGGTAGGCGTAGTGGATGTTGATCTCAGCGGCGAGCAGCGCCGAGCAGATGGCGATCAACGACTGCTTCGTCCGCTTGGGCAGTTCGACGGCGAGGAGATCCGATTCCCCGAAGGGGAAATCCGCCTCGCGGAGGACGCTCCGGCTGGCGTCGGGCTCGGAGCAGATCAAGCGCACGAGCGTGGAGTCAGCCGATTCCTCCACCGACAACGCCACAATGCTCCCGCTGGCCTGCTCCAGGGCGCGGAGCATCATCTGAAGCCGACCGACCTTGTTCTCGAGGAAGACGGTGAACTGGCGCACGCGGGTGGACTCGAACCCGGCGCCGCGCTCCGTCTGCGGGGGAAGAACGTCCTCCATGCGACCCAGCATAGCGACGGGGCGTGGGGATTGATAATGAAAAAGAGGAGCGACGGAAGACAGGACGAGAAGACCCGCCCGCTGAAGCGGGCTCGCCAGGCGCAAGCAAGAGGGCCCGCCGGATGGCGGGCCCTCTCGTGATTCGGAGTCCGATCGGGTTCAGAAACGAACCCAAACGCTCTGTGTCAATCTCGTCCAGTCCGACACATCAGCCGGTCTGGTCGAACGAGTCGGTCGGGAGCAGCACGCTGTCGTTCGCATTGAGCGAACCCTTGAGCGTGTTGTTCCAGTTTTTGTCGCTCGTCGAGACGTTGGCCGCATCCTGGCGGGTGTAGATGTTGTCGCGCTGCACGCCCACGAACGGGTTCTGGAGGAACTCGACGTGACCGTCGCCGAACAGGACGTTCTGTCCGTCGCCGTCATGGTTGTTGCTGTTGGCCAGCTTCATGTCCTTGGCCGACGACGTGTTGTTCGGGAGCAGGACGTTGTCGTCCGTGCCCGTGATGCCCGGATTGATGTCCGCGGCAACGGCGAACTCCGCGCTAACGCTGTTGTTCAGCTTGAACCCGCTGCCGATCGCGTCGGCGCTCGGGTAGGGTTGCTGGTAGCTGTACGACAGGTTCTTGGCGAGGTCGGTGAAGCTCGCCTTGTTGATCGCCGAGTTCGTGCCCC
>JBBSLV010000330.1:0-4866 GCA_038233535.1 Tepidisphaerales bacterium
CGAGGCGGCGGAACGAAGCCAATCGAAGCCAACGGAGATCGGAGAAAAACCCTCGCCGGAGCGTGGCGATGGGGTTTTGCCGCAGGGAGAGACGAGCGTGGGTGACGGAACGAAGCCAATGGCGGGGGCGGTCGATGAGGGGGGTTGCGTGGGTCTTGTGCGGATGGAGGGTGGAATGGGGGCGCGGTCGGACCCAGCCGCTGAAGCGGCCTCGCCAAAGGGAGTGGGGGGGTCACTGCGTGCGGCAGGACGCCTTGGGGTTTGATTTCAGTGCGGGGACAAAGGTAACGCCCCATGACCATTGAGTTCGTAATTGGGCGCTTACGCGCCGAGCGACCACCCCTTGCGGTACTCGCGGCTGACGTACTGGTTGGCCTCGGGGACGTTGGTGCATTTGAGGTTCTTCGCGTCCCATTCGATGCGTTTGCCGCTGCGGACGGCGAGGTTGCCGAGGAGGACGGTTTCCGTCAGCGGGCCGGAGTAGTCGAAGTTCGACTTCGCGGGGGGGCCGCCACGGCAGGCGTTGACGAATTCATGCCAGTGCCCGGGGCTGCGCGGGATCGACTTTTCCGGGAGCTTGAAGTCGGCCTGCTGCTCGGGGTTGAGCAGGCGGGGGGGCTCGGTGTAGGGGGCGATCATCGCGCCTTTCTCCCCGATGATCAGCACCCCGTTCGGTTCGTCCGCCACCTTCCCGCCCGTCACTTCCGCCGGGGGCTTTTTGTTACCGTCGTACCAGGTGAGCTTGACCGGCCCGCGGTCCCCGCGCGCGGGGAAGTCGTAGTTGATGATCGACCAGGCCGGGCCCGACTCCTCGTTGTTGCCTTCGCTGGTGGCTTCGACGGCTGTCGGGTCGCGCAGGTCCAGCGCCCAGTAGGCGGTGTCCATGATGTGGCAGGCCATGTCGCCCAGCGCGCCGGTTCCGAAGTCCCACCACCCGCGCCAGTTGAACGGGTGATATCCGCCGGCGTACGGGCGCTGGGGCGCCGGGCCGAGCCACAGATCCCAGTTGATGTGCCCGGGCGCCTGCGGATTCTCTTCCGTTTTCGGCCGAACGAGGTTGCCCTGCGGCCAGATCGGGCGGTTCGTCCAGATGTGCACTTCCTTCACCGGACCGACGACGCCGGCTTTCATCCACTCGACCTGAAGCCGGCTGCCCTCGGACGCGTGACCCTGGTTGCCCATCTGCGTCTGGACCTTCTGCTTGCGGGCCGTCTCGGTCAGCAGCCGCGCCTCGGCGATGTTGTGCGTCAGCGGCTTTTCACAGTAGACGTGCTTGCCCAACTGCATGGCGGGCATGGCGACGACGGCGTGCGTGTGGTCCGGGGTGGTGACGACGACGGCGTCGATGTCCTTCTGCTCGAGCATCTTGCGGAAGTCGACGTACCCGCGCGCGCCCTGGTGCTCGGCGATGGCGCTGCCGAGGAACGCTTCGTCGATGTCGCACAGCGCGACGAAGTTGCAGCCTTCGATGGCGGCGAACTTGTGCCGTGAGTCCACGCCTTTGCCGGCGACGCCGACGAAAGCGAGGTTCAGCTTCTCGTTCGCCGATTTGCTCGTCGCCGGCGTCTGATCGCCCTTCACGTGCGGGTTGGCGATGAGCAAGGCGGTGGAAGCGGCGGCGGAGCCGTGCAGAAAGCGACGGCGCGAAAGACGACTGGGCATAGAGGGTTTCCCTGTGAAAAGGACGAGTGCGATATTTTAACGGCTCGCCGGAAGAACGCTACCACCCCGGCGGGGCACAGCGCCAGCGCCGCCCCGCGCGGTTCGACGGCGAGAACGGCGCGGCCCGCCGCTGACGCTCTGGACCGCCGGGCGGCGGCTTCCGACAACTCCTACACCATCAGCGCCCGTTCGTTTTAATCTGCTCCATCTGGCGCATCAGCTCGACGATGCCTGAGAGGCTGTGCTGGACGAAGTCGATCCGCACGTACACCCCGCCCAGATCCTCGCGGAACGCGCCGATGGCGCGGCGCGGGTTGCGGAAGTGCATCGCCGACTCCGGCCAGACCTGCGTGCGAAGCTGGAACGCGATGCTCGCCCGGGCGGCGTTCTGAAATTCCAACGCCTCGGCGCTTTGGCCGACGCTGCGCATCAGCGCGGCGGCCGCGAGCAGTCCTTCGCTGCGCACGGCCGCGGGCGTCGAGCGGGCCCCAGCCCAGGCGCCGATCGCGTCGGGCGGCGCGGTCGGGTCGCCGGGCTTGTTCTGCTGGGCGATGATCGACCGCGACAACCGGGCCGCGTGATCCACCCACAGCTTGTCCGGCGCTTTGTCGTGCAGGTGACGCAGTGCGTACAGCAGCCAGTGGTCGTGCGGAAGCTCCTCGGGCAGCTTGTCCGCGTCGCGCAGGGTCACGAGGAACCTCGCCCCGCGCACGGCGGCGTCGAGCAGGGCGGGGTCGGGATCGACGTCCTGCACCTTCAGCAGCGCGAGCACCGCCTCGCCCGGCGCGTACGGGCCGTCCTCGAAGAACACGTCGCCGGTGGAGAACTTCTGCCGCTGGATCTCGAACCGCCCCCCCGGCGCCTGCGCGGCCCGCAGCGCCTTGCCCAGGGCGCGCAGAATCGGCAGGTGATCCTTGTTTCCCGTCACCTCGATGTACGTCCCCAGCGCCAGCGCCGCCAGCGCGTTCCCGCCGAGCGAAACTTCGTCGTTTTCGACGACACCGACGACCTGTTGATCGCCGAGCTTCATCGGCCTGATCTGCGCCAGCAGATAGCGCATCGCGCGGTCGATCGCCGCCAACTGTTCGTCATCCCTGGTGTCCCGGTGGAAGTCGACCATCGACCAGATCGTGCCGGCGTGGCGGACGATGTTGTAATCGTGCGGAACCTCGTCGGTGTCCAAGCGGTACGAGTAGTCAAACCGCCCGGTTTCGTTCACGCTGCGCGCGAGATACGCGCCGGCGGCGTTGGCGGCGGCGCGCAAGTCGTCCGGCGTCACCCGCTCGAACAACCGGTGCCCCCGGTACAGCGGCAGCGGCGTGTTGTCGTCGAGCAGGAAGAACGACGCGACCCCGAAGCGGCGCAACGGACGCAACTCGTCTTCCGTCCGCACGCTCGCGCGGGCGGGGTGGGCGTCGAGGTAGTCGTAGAGCGAGCTTTCGATCAGCCGCTCGCCGTCGACAAGCCCCCACCCGAGCAGCTCCTCGGGCAGCAGCGCGAGTCCCCCGGCCATCTCCAGCCCGTCGAGCGACGGGCGGATGCCCAGCGCCAGCTTCGTCGCGCCCGGGGGCAGCGGCTCGACGCGGTTCACGACATCCACCTTGATCCACACGCGCTGCGATGCGTCGGGCAGGAGTTTTGCGATGTGCGCGATCGCCTCGTCGGCCGCCCGAACCGCGCCGCGCGCCGCCGACATCACAACGTGCGCCGATTCCTCCCCATTACTTACCGAAATAAACACCACCCGCGCGTCACCGTCGGCGTTCAGCGCCGCGGGCAGGGGCGTGAGCGTCTTCGACTCGTGCAGCCGCTCGCCGACGTACCGCGCCAGCGCTGCCGCGTCTTCGACGTCCAGCGTGGGCGCACCCGTCAAGTCCGCGAGCGCGACGGGCTTCTCCTGCGCCGACGCGACCGCGCCAACGCACAGGACGACGATCATCACGCATTTGGCCGTGGTGCGCAGCACCAGGGGTTTTCGCGCGGACTGCTCCATCCCGCACGGACGATCCGCGGCGCGGCGCACCGCCGCGAAATGGAGCGATATCGAATGCCCGCGCATTCAGCGACCCTCCACCAGCGCGTAAAACCCGCTCGTGTCGCGCTTGAGGTAGCCCTTGTCCGCCAGCTCCTCCCAGATCTCCCGCCCGAACCCGGCCGGCGGCTGGATCGAGACCACCTGGCTCTTGCTTCCCGTCAGCGGGCTGCGCCCCAGCTTCGAGTCGTCGTCAAGCTGCGTGAGCTTCATCCGCTTCTTAAAGGCCTTGAGCGCTTTTTTCAGTTCTTCGTCGGTGCTGGGCATCAACACATCCTACCGCAGCCGCGCGAGGACGGAAGTGGGCGACGGTCGAGTACCGGATCGCAAAACCTTGTCTTTCCTCGGCGACGTCATATAGTCCGCATACCCATACGAGGTGTATAGCTATGCGCACAAACATCGTGCTGAACGACACACTCGTGAAGGAGGCGCTGCAGTACGCCGACGTCCGGACTAAAAAGGATTTGATCGATCTGGCCTTGCGCGAATTCGTGCGGCAGCGAAAGCGCGCGGACATTCGCGAATTAAGAGGCAAAGGCCTCATCGACCCCACCTACGACCACCGGGCCGGGCGACGGGGGAAGTGAACGGTGGTGCTCGTCGATACTTCGATCTGGATCGACTACCTGTCCACTCGCCCCGGAACAGCGGCGGCGCGTCTCGACGAACTCGTCACCGACGGCACGCCTTTCGCGCTGACGCCGATCGTTCTGGAAGAGATTTTGCAGGGCGCCCGCTCCATGCGGGAATTTCAGAGATTGCGGAAAAACCTTCTAACCCAACGCTTCCTCTTTCCTCTCGACGCAATCGAATCGTACGCATCAGCCGCAAACATTTATTTCCGCTGCCGCCGCGCCGGTGTGACGCCGCGCAGCACGATCGATTGCCTGATCGCACAAATCGCCATGGAGAACGGCGCCGCGCTGCTCCACAACGACGCCGACTTTGATCGCATCGCGACGGTTGTGCCCGATCTGGTGATTCTTTGACGAGCCCTTGCCGATCCGCCCGGTTTTAGCGGTTTCGCTCGAGGCCGTTGGCGGCGAACGTCGCATCGGCACTGATCAGCGGAATCTGCTCGACCAGCGCCTGAGCAGCCAGCAAGCGATCGAACGGATCCTTGTGATGCCAGGGGAGCGAAGTGAGCCTGCTGGTGTGCCGGAGTTCGA
>JBBSLV010000331.1:0-4864 GCA_038233535.1 Tepidisphaerales bacterium
AACATTTGTTTCTCAACGCACCGGAGGACGCACGCTCATGCTCGAATCCCTGGAATCCCGTCGTCTGCTCACCGCCACCCTCACCGAAACCGGCCTGCTCACCATCCACGGCAGCGACATCAATGACGACGTCATGGTCTGGCAGCCCGTCCCCGAAGTCATGCGCGTCGAACACAACGACGCCGTCACCGACTTCGTCACCGCCGATGTCCAGGAAATCTACGTCAACACGTTCGGCGGAGACGACCGGGTCATCCTCGGCCGGCGCACCGTCAACGCCAAGCTCGTCGGCGGCGAAGGCAACGACACGCTCAGCGCCGGCGAGGGCAACGACACGATCTGCGGCGACGGCGGAAACGACTATCTCTTCGGGGGCGGCGGCCACGACTACCTCAACGGCGGCGACGGCACCGGCGACGACGCCGACGACATCCTCGGCGGCGCCGGCTGGGACACCGTCGACTACTCATCCCGCGTGAACCCCATCCGCGTGGGCATCGGCCACAACTTCAACGACGGAGAACCCAATGAAGGCGACAACGTCCGCGAAGGCGTCGACATCGTCCTCGGCGGCTCCGGCGACGACCAGCTCATGAACTTCACCGCCTTCCCCGCCAAACTCTACGGCGGCAGCGGCAACGACCTGCTCATCGGCGGCGCCGACAACGACACGCTTCACGGCGGCGCGGGTGAGGACGAACTGCAAGGCGCAGGCGGCTTCGACTCCTACCTGGCGCGCGACGGCTCGATCGACGTGATCATCACCGGCACGGGGATGAACGACATCGACAAGGATGCGATGGACGAGGTTCGCCTGGCTGCGTAGGCAAATCGCACTCCTCAGAGAATCTTCGCAGGGGCGACGCCGGACGCGTCGCCCCTTTCTCGTTTTCATCGTCGCATGCGCGCCCCGGCATCTTGCCCGTGGGTGCGTGTACTCCCCTGTGGCATCGGCATCTTGCCCATGTGGGCGTGTACTCACGCACATCGGGCGCAGCCCGATTCAGCCTGCCGCGCAAGCGGTTCTTCCTCTTTCTCGCGACAAAGTGGGGATCGCTCCGCAATTGTTGTTGGCCGCTGCGCGACGTGCGTGCAGGTGCGCACGCCCATGCGCAAGATGCCCATGCCGCGGAAAGTACACATGCCGTGGGGGCGGGTCGTCCATGCCACGGTACCATTCTCGTCGTGACCGACCTGTCGCTGCCGCAACCCGCCGCAACCGCTGACCACCGCCCGGCCATCGCGTCGGCGCTGCTGGCCATCGCGCTGTTCGCGATCACGCTGGGCGGCACGTACATCTACGACGACCTGTACATCATCGGCATCGACCCCCGCGTGCGCGACCCGTCGCTGTGGTGGCAATACTGGACAAAAGACTATTTCAACGGCGGGGTTGACAACCTCTACCGCCCGCTCATGTCGATGAGCTATGCGATCCAGTGGCAGTTGCACGGCGACCGGCCGTGGGCGTACCACGCGGTCAACGTGCTGCTGCACGCGATCGCCAGCGCGTGCGTCGCGGAGCTGGCGCGGCGATTGGGGGGGATGCGGGTGGCGTATGTCGCGGGGCTGCTGTTCGCGGCGCACCCGGTGCACGTCGAAGCCGTTGCCAACGTCGTAGGGCGCGCGGAACTCGCCTGCGGGGCGGCGGTTGTCGGCGCGCTGGTCGTGTTCGCGCCGCGGCCGCTGACCAACGGGCGCGCCGTCGCCATCTGGGCGCTGCTCGTGGTCGCGATCCTGAGCAAGGAGCAGGGACTGCTGCTCCCGCTGATGCTCGTCGCGCTGCACCTGTTCCACCGCCGCAGCTCACCAACATCGGAGGAAGAACAAAAACGAGATGCGTCCCCGTTTTATGTCCCGGTTGATGAGGTTCCAAACGCTTCTCCAAAAAACGGGGACGCAGGTCGTTTTCGACTGGAGGCCCAAGCGGATGGGGAACGTCGCGCGATGCGCACGCTCGTGCTGCTCGTCTGCTGGACGATGGCGGCGTACATCGTTTTCCGCGAGAGCCTTCTGAAATTCTGGTGGGACCGGGTATTCCTCGACTGGACGCAAAACCCCATGGTCCGGGCCGAGGGGATCGACCGGTGGCTCATGCCGCTGGCGCTGTTCGGCCGGTACGTGATGATGCTCGTCTTCCCGCACAAGCTGTCGATCGACTACGGCGGCGGCGTGATCGGACACGAGGCGCGCGCCGATGACCCCTACCTGTACGTCGGCGCAATCGCCGCGATCGCGTGCGCGGTCGGGCTGGTGATGGCGGTGCGGCGCCGCAGCGGCACGGTCGCGTTCGCGCTGCTGTGCTTCGGGATGGTGTATGGGCTGGTCGGCAATATCGTGACGATCATCGGCACGAACTTCGGTGAGCGGCTGATGTACCTGCCGTCGGCGTTCTTCGTGATCCTCGCCGGCGTCGCGCTCGCACGGCTTCCGCGACGGGCGGTGACGACGGCGATTGTCATTCTTCTGAGCCTCGCGTGTTTGCGGACGTTCACCTACGCGGCGCGATGGAACGATCGACTGGCGTTCATGCAGTCGCAGGTCCGCGCGCAGCCGATGAGCGTGCGGCTGCACCTGCTGCTGGCCGATGAATTGATCCGCCGGGAGGAGTATGCCGGGGCCGACACGGTGATGACGGCGGCGCGGGCGATCCAGCCGGAGTACGCGCGCGTGTGGATTCAGTCGGCGGCCGTGGCTTACCTGCTCGACGACATCGACCGAGCCGAGTCGTTGGCGCAGCGCGCGATGGAGCTGGATCCGATGGCGGGGAACTCTGAGATCTGGGATCTCATTGAAACGCGCCGCGCCGCCACGCGGCCCGCGCCCGCCCCCACCGCCCCCGCGCCCGCGCCCGCTCAGTGATCGGCCGCGACGGCGATCGTCCCCCCGCGTCGGCGGACGAGCACGCCGCCGGGGAAATGCCGGCGCGGCGGCGAAGCGGCGTCGAGCGCCATATCGAGAAGCGCTTCCACCGCCGACGGCTCGGGCAGGACGCCCGTGCGCTCGCGCAGCCACCGCGACAGCGCCCGCCATGCGATCACCGGCGACAGTGCCCGCACGTCCGCCACGCCAAACGAAGCGCCCAGCACGGGCGCCTGCGCGTCCACCCACTCGCCCAGCGCCCGACAGCACGCGCCCAGCTCAATCAGCGGCGTCACCAGCTTTGGCCGCGCAGACAACAGGCGTCGGATGCGGCTGCGCGCGTACCGGGGCGACGCATTGCTCTCGTCCTCTCGCCACGCCTGCCCCACCGCATGCAGGTGCGCCCGCAGCGCCGCCCGATGCACGCCAAGCAGCGGGCGGAGGACGGTGACGCCCATCATCGCGCTCAATTCACTCCCCTCCCCTGGCGAGGCCGCTTCAGCGGCCGGGTCCGACCGCGCGCCCGGGTCCGACCGCGTGCCCGGGTCCGACCGCGTGCCCGGCCCCGACCGCGTGCCCGATTCCATCCCGCTCGACACCAAACCAACAAGCCGCGTTCGCCGCGCCATGCCCCCCAGCCCCGCCGGCGGCGCCCGGCGCAGCAGCCGGTGCAAGACCGTCTCGGCCTGATCGTCCGCGTGATGCGCGAGGATGACGCCCTGAAGACCCCGCGACTGCACGACTCGCCGATACAGCGCCAGCCGCGCCAGCCGCCAGCGATTTGACGGATTTTTCTCGCGTCGCGGCCGGCCCCGCTCGATCGTCGACAGCGTTTCAACGACGCACGGAATCCCCCAACCGTTGCAGAGGTCGCGCACGAACGCGGCGTCCGCACCACTCGCACCCGCGCGCGTTTCGTGATCGAGATGGGCGACGGTCAATTGCAGGTCGTCGCGCGTGCGCAGCAGCGACAGCAGCGCCACGCTGTCTGCCCCCCCGCTCACGCCGACGGCCCACGGCCCGGCGGGGACGGCATCGATCGCGGATTGAACGGAGGGGTCGAGCATAGTGACATGCAGTGGCATGCAGTGACATGGGTGTCGCCAAAGCCGTCGGCTACTCTACGATGGGCAGGCGGCGGAGCGAAGCAAACGAGTAGCTGCCCATGCCACGGGTTCCTTGCGACGGGCGCGCACAACGGCTAGATTTCGTCGGGCATTAAGGGCAAAACGCCCATGCCTTGGAGACCGCCTATGACTCGATCACGACGCTTCGCCATCCCCCTCGCCCTGCTCCTCACCGCCGGCGTGATCTCGCTCGCCGCGGGCTGCAACAACGAACAATCCAACTCCGGCTCAGGCGACGGCAACGAGATCGTCATCGGCCATTACGGCTCGATGACCGGACCCACCGCAACCTTCGGGCAATCCACCGACGAGGGCATTCGGCTCGCGCTGGACGAGATCAACGGCGCGGGCGGCGTGCTCGGGAAGCAAATTCGAGTCATCACGGAAGACGATCAGTCCAAGCCGACGGAGGCCGTCAACGCAGTCAATAAGCTCATCAGCCGCGACAACGTCGTCGCAGTGATCGGCGAGGTCGCGAGTTCCAACTCGCTGGCCGCGGCGCCGGTGGCACAGGGAGCGGGCATCCCCATGCTCTCGCCGGCCAGCACCAATCCGAAAGTCACCGAAGTCGGCGACTACATTTTCCGCTCCTGCTTCATCGACCCGTTCCAGGGCGGCGTGATGGCGAAGTTCGCCACGGACGAGCTGAAGGCCAAGCGCCTCGCCATCCTCTACGACGTCAACAGCGACTACAGCATGGGGCTGCGGCAGTTCTTCACCGAAGAGATCAAGCGCGCCGGCGGGGAAATCGTCGCCGACGAGGCGTACGCGCAGCAGGACCAGGACTTTCGCAGCCAGCTCACGAAGATCAAGAACGCCAATCCCGACGCGATCTACGTCCCCGGGTCCTACACGCAGGGCGGCGCCATCGCCCG
>JBBSLV010000332.1:0-4864 GCA_038233535.1 Tepidisphaerales bacterium
GCCCGGCGCATCGCGGCGGTCGTCGACTTCGTCCTCGCCGTCCCCGTCCTTGTCTCCCCCGCTCGCCTGGTGGGCCAGCTTCACCGCCGCCAGCGCGATGTTCATCAGGTCGTGCTCCTGCGCGAGCGTTTCCACCGCCACGCGGTAATGATCCAGCCCGCCTGCCAGAATCGCTTCGTGCAGCGCCGCCCGCGTCAGTTCGAGTCGGCGGGCGCGCAGGTCGGCGACCGTCGGCACCTGCGCGATCTCGATCTTGCTCTTGGTGTGCTGCTCGAAAAGCCGCAGCAGCCGCGATTCGCGCGGATCGGCCAGTGTGATCGCCACCCCCTCGCGCCCCGCCCGCCCCACCCTGCCGATGCGGTGCAGGTACGAATCGGGCGACGTGGGCACGTCGTAGTTCACCACCAGCTCGAGGTTCTCGATGTCCAACCCCCGCGCCGCCACGTCGGTTGCCACGACGAGGTCGATCGCGCCCTCGCGCAGCCGCTTGATCACGCGCGTGCGCTGGTCCTGCGTGATCCCTCCGTGCAGCGATTGGGCGCGATAGCCGTGGGCGCTGAGCCGCTCCGTCAGCGTGTCGACGTCGGTGCGCATCCGGCAAAACACGAGGGTCGACGCAGGATTCTCCAGATCGAGCACCCGGCCCAGCGTTTCAAGCTTGCGCGCTCGTGGGATGAGGTACGCCGTCTGGCGAACCTTTGGCGCCGCCCCTTTCGCCATCTTCTCTTTTGCGATTTCAATCCGCAGCGGATCCTTCTGATGCCGCTTCACCATCCCCGCGATGCGCGGGGGAAGCGTGGCGGAGAAAAACACCGTCTGCCGCTCCGCCGGCGTCTGCGAAAGGATTGTTTCCAAGTCTTCGGCGAACCCCATGTCCAGCATCTCGTCGGCCTCGTCGAGCACGAGGATGCGGACGGCGCCCAGGTCCATCGTCTTGCGCGTGATGTGATCGACGGCCCGCCCGGGGGTGGCGACAACAATGTCCACCCCGCGCTCCAGCATCCGCGCCTGCTGCCCGAACGAATGCCCCCCGTAGATCGGAATGGTCGAGACCTTCAGCTTCTGCCCGTACTTGTGCATCGCCTCGGCCACCTGCATCGCCAGCTCGCGCGTGGGGACCAGAATCAGCGCCGACGGCTTCTTGCGATCGGCGCCGGCCCCGGCGATGCGCTGGATCATCGGCAGCGCGAACGCCGCCGTCTTGCCCGTGCCCGTCGCGGCCTGGCCGATCAGATCCCGCCCGGTGAGCAAGGGCGGGATGGCCTCGCGCTGAATGGGCGTGGGCTCTTCGTACCCCAGCTCCGTCAGCGCCGCGACCAGCTTCGGGTCCAACCCCAGGTTCCCGAATCCCCCGCTCGCTTCTGTTGTCTCGTCTTTCATTTTCATCCTTTCAAACCGCGACCCGCGGCGCATTCTGTCGCACCCAGCCGTTGGCCGCAGTGCGAAAAACCCCCGCCGTCGTTCACCCCTACACGAGAGCGGTTGCCGTGTACATCGTCCGGCCATTTCTTCGCCGAACTCCGTTCGGATCGAGACCGTAGGGCTGGAAACGAAACCTGCCGCCGGGTAAATTTGCGGCAGGTTTCCACGTCCGGGCTACTGAAGTTAAGTGCGTGAAGTCGAGCGGGTGAAGTCGAGCGGGGTCGGGTTCCCGTTGGCGCTTATATCTGATGGATCGATTGGGCTGCGCGACCGCGCGAGTGCGCCAGACGCACATGCGGGTGCGCTGAACTGGGGCTGCGTATGAAAAGCTTGCTGCCGGGCCGCACGGAGATGGCGATTCTCGGGACGCTTGCGGTGCTATGCACCGGCATCGTGGGCGCGGATGCGATCCCGACCGACCTGATGCTCCCGCTGCTGTCCATGCCGGTCTTCGTCTTCGCCGCCGTGATGGGGCTGCGCCGCTCCCCGCAGTGGGCCGACCCGGCCGCCGACGAGCGCAACGACGAGCGCGCGGCGTAGTCTCCGCCCCGTGCGCACTTTCGAATTCTCGTCGCATGGGCGCGTGTACGCGCGCATCGGGGGCATGGCACTCGTTGCAGGGAAGGGGGGGAGGCCGGGATCACGGGGGCGTCGGGATCACCGGCACGTTCCTACAAGCAGCCAATGTCTGGCGTTTTAAGCAAAGGTCATCTCGCGTGCTTCAAAACGATCCACCGGACCTTGAAAACCGGTCTTCCGAAGCACGGCCGGCTTGTCGGTGACGGAGTGTTTGTGACCGATCGCAAACAGCTTCCAAAACTCCGGGGGGGCAGGGCGGAAAATCGACTGCAACTCATCTTGTTCAACCGCGGTCTTGATTTGGAGGTCGCAGAGCGAGACGAGCGAGCGACATGCATCCTCAACGTTCTTACCCTCGGCGACGATGTCCAGCTCCAGACAATGAGCAAGCCAGACGCCATCTTCCTTGTAGATGATCGCGCTCAGGTTGATGCTCAAGTTGGAACCGATTTTCGCCATCCCGCAGGTCTCCTTCCAGCAGCGCGCACGTCGCGACACCGACACATAGGCCCTGTGTTCTATCGGTAATTTCTATTCAGTTGATACGAGAATCGCGCGAAGAGGTTTGTGCTCTATAGGGTTGCAGTGCAAACGTGTGCACGGTGCGACGCATGACCAAAGCGTAAGGCCCGCCGGTTCAAAAGGCAAGGATAATCGGCGATTCAGGCTCGGCCGTAGAACTCCCGATCCGAAACTCCGTCCGCGGGCGTCAGCTTGAAGTGGCGACGGATCGACCGGATAACCCCTACCGGCTTGTCGTCCCCTTCATTGTGACATTTCGTCGGGAGCCGCACGATGCTGCCGCCCATCGTACGCGCCAGCATGCGCTCGGAACCCTTGCCGCGTCCCGCTTCTTCAACAACGCCGTACGTTTTGAGAATTGCCCGCAGCCGACGATACTTGAGTGGTCGATCAGCCATTGGGCGTCCATGTACAATCGAGATACAATCAAGTTCGACCTTCGCACGCCGCCGCATATCCTACCGATTCTGGATGCCATGGCTTCCAACCCGCTCGACTACCACAAGCCCGAACGCCCGAAGCCGGAAGCGCGGCCGGGCTTCAGGTTCGGAGCATGGGTATTGTTCATCGGCGGTTTAGCAGCAGTGGCGGGCGCGTTCGTCGCGCTCGTCCAAGGTGACTACAGATTTGGCATCACGATCATTCTCGCGGGGCTGCCGGGTTGCTGGATGATGGGTCGCATTGCCATCGCCGGACGTCTGTAGCGCCGCTGTAAACCGGTTTTTTTGAAGTGCATGATTCCGCAGAAAATTCAGATTCTCGAATTGTCTATCGTCTGCGTTCATCCGCGTTCATCTGCGGCTAATGTTCTTTTCGTGAAGCGCGACCCCCGCCACATCCCCGTGCTGCTTGATGCGACGCTCCGCGCGCTGGACCCGCGACCGGGGCAGACGATCGTGGACTGCACCGTCGGTCTCGGCGGGCACGGGGCGGCGATTCTGAGGCGGATTGGCCCCGCCGGGCGGTTGATCGGCATCGACTTTGACCCCGCCAACCTCGATCGCGCCCGGGCGAACCTGTCGGGGATCGGCGCGAACTTCGAGCTGTTCCACGACAACTTCGCCGCCCTGCCCACCGTGCTCGCGCAGGCGGGGATCGGGCGCGTCGACGGCGTGCTCGCGGACGTCGGCGTCGCCAGCACGCAGATCGACGACCCGGCCCGCGGCTTCTCCTACCGTCGGCCCGGGCCGCTCGCCATGCGCATGGACCCGACGCGCGGCCGGCCCGCGTCGGCGCTGCTGGGCCGCTTGTGCGAGCGCGATCTCGCCGACGCGCTGCTGGAATTGGGTGACGAGACCGATGGCCCGCGGATCGCGCGGCTGATCGTCGAGCGGCGGAAGATCGAGCCGATCACCACGACCGAGCAATTGACGGCCATCGTCTGCCAGGCCCGCGACTTCACGCTCGAGCGCGCCGCCGGCGCCAAGCTCCACCCCGCCGCCCGGACGTTTCAGGCGCTGCGCATCCTCGTCAACCGCGAGCTGGCGAACCTCGACCGGCTTCTCGCCGTCCTGCCCGATGTGCTCAAGCCCAATGCCGTTGCCGTTATCATCAGCTTCCACAGCGGCGAAGACCGCCGGGTAAAGGAAGCGTTCCGCAGGAAGTTGCGCGAGGGGGTGTACGAGGCCATCAGCCCGGATCCGATCGGCGCCGATGAAGCCGAGCAGCGCGCCAACCCGCGCTCACGGTCGGCAAAACTGCGCTGGGCGCGGCGGGCGCGCGACGACGTCTAATCACTACAACGCTAGAACCGCGTTTGCCGCTCGAAATCGGTTGATCGTCGGACGAAGGAATAACGACTTACACGCATCGTAGCGTTGTAGTGCTAAAACAGGTCGATCTGGCGGCTTCGAGCATCACCCGCTGAAATGCTCTCGAAATCGCGTTGAGCGCGGAACATCCGAAAGCGCCCGGCGGAGCGGTTCAGCACGTGATAAGCCATGCCTCCAGGCAATCACAGATGGACAGACCTTCCACCGCGGGCTTCCGCCCGCGGCCATAAGCTGTCGCACCGCCGGCGGGCCGTTGATCGTCCGACAGGTTCCAGCCGCGGGCGGGAGCCCGCGGGATTTGCACATCGTTATTGAAAGTCGTCCCGCGCCGATACAATCCATGCTCGACTTCACAGACCCATAAGGCACCCCATGATCCACCCCTGGCACGACGTGACTCCCGGCGAAGACATGCCGCAGGAGTTTTACACCATCATCGAGATCCCCTTTGGCTCCAGCGTCAAGTACGAGCTGGACAAGGTCAGCGGGATGATCAAGCTCGACCGCATCCTGTACTCCGCCGTTTATTACCCGGCCAACTACGGGTTCATCCCGCAGACGCTGGCCGA
>JBBSLV010000333.1:0-4841 GCA_038233535.1 Tepidisphaerales bacterium
GGGCACGACCCCATCGGCGCCCTCGGGCATCGGGGCGCCGGTCATGATCGAGAACGCTTCTCCCGATGCCAAGCCGCGAGCGGCGGTTTGCCCCGCGGCGATTTCCCCAACCACGTTCAGCGTCGCTCGCGGTTTCGCGGCGTCCAGAACGTCCTCACGCCGCACCGCGTACCCGTCCATCAAACTCTTATCGAACGGCGGATAATCCCGATCCGCGACGATCGTCTCCGCCAGCACCAACCCATCCGCTTCCCCCACCCCCACCTCCACCGCGCGCGGCGACACCTCCACCCCATCGATCACCTCGATCGCCTCCGCCACGGTCAGCAAATCGCTCACATCCGGCTCGCTCATCCCCGTCACCTTACGCGCCCGCCCGGCCCGCTCCAGCGGCGGGTGATGCGCCCGGTTGTCCGACCGCCGGCCATGCTACGCCGCGGCGGGCAGTTTGGGGGAGGGGATTGCGTGGAAGGGATCTCGCGGGCGAGATCAATGGCGAAGCCATCGGCGCACCCAGCGCCCGGCTCACTTCGGCTGCGCAAAGCGTCCGAGACACGTCGTACTTGCAGTACGACGCCAGCGCGAGGGGGTCTTCGTTCACGCGCTCCAAATACCGATCGCGCAGTTCGCGCGCCGCGGCGAGATACTTCGGATCGATCCTTTGATTGCGCTCAGGACAAGCCGTCGCCGTCGGCTTCTTGTGGCGCAGCTTCTCCTGCGGCTTCACGGGTGCGGGCGGCGCGGGCAAGGCGGGAGGTGACGGCGGTGCGAAGCGCAACGCGCTGCTCCGCGTGATCGCCGCGCGCGGGGCAGGCGGGGCGGCGGGGATGTGCTGCGTGCCGCGCGGCGAGTGCTCAGTAAAGGCGGGCTTCGGCTTCTCCCCAGCACTGAGCATTCTCGACTCGGCACTGTTTCCCGGCAGCACGAGCGGTTTCACGTCCTTCCAGTGCGTCCCCGGCGGGATCGGAAACACCAGCCGATCCTCCCGGATCGCCCCGTTGTCCGTCTTGAACGGATACCACCACGAAATGGCCGATTGCCGATTGCCGAATTGTGATTGCTCGGGATCAATCCGCCGTTGCCAGAAGATGTGTACGCGCTTCTTTCCGGTTGAACCGGCCCGGAACGCGATCGGCACGAACCCGAGCGATTCCCAAAAGTAGTTCGCCGCCAGGTCCTGCGCGCACCAGCAGCAGTAGAGACGACAACCGTACGCGCTGCGCTCGAATACCGCCTTCACCAGCGACGCCCCGATCAATCCGCGCTGAAACCCCGGCACAACGCACAGCTGATAGATAACGCCCAATTCGTCGCGCTTGAGATAGCGGTCGCGCGAGATGATGTACCCCAGGCATTGCCGATTCTCGAGTGGCGATTTGCAATTGACATTCAATTCATTCGGCAGTCGCAAATCGGCAGTCGGCAATCCCGTCGCCTCCGCCACCAACACTCCCCCCGTCGCGACATACCCCTCAAACTGCTTCGTCGGAAAGTATCCCAGCGCCTTATTGTGCTTCTTCTGCAGCCCATCCATGAACGGCAGATCCGCCATCGTCGCCGTGCGGATGGCGATGGGCGTGCGCGCGATGATGGCGGTCGTGGTGGGCATGGTTCACGGAAACGGCAGCTCCACATCCGCCGCCCCCGCCCACGCCGCGCCGTCGTCCACTGCAACGATGCCGTTCCCCGCGCCGGCGCTAAGGGTCACGAGCGGGCCGCCCTGCCCTCCGTCTTCGACCAGCGCGATGACGACCTTCGTCGGCGTCACCAGCGTCGCCGCGCCGAATCCCACAAAGCGGATCGACTCCGGCCCGTCGTTGACGCTCACGTCCCCAACCACGATCCCCGCGATGTCGATGTCGCGATCGAACGTCAGCTCGATGTTCCCGGTGGCGGAATCGTACTCCGCCGCGACGAGCATCAACGCCGCCGGCACGGGCGTCATCTTCGAGCGCCTTCGCCTGCGGATGAACGGGATGAGGGGGACAGTGATGGGCATGGGAGTCGCAGAGGACACAGGTCAGAGGTCACAGGTCACAGGTCAGAGGTCACAGGTCACAGGTCACAGGTCAGAGGCCAGCTCTGATCCTTCTGATATCTTGTCTGAAATGCAGATCAACTCCGCCAAGGACCTCGTCGTGTACAAGCGCGCCTACGAACTCTCGATGATGGTTTTCGAGATGAGCAAGCGGTTTCCAGCCGAAGAGCGATTCGCGCTGACGAGTCAGATTCGCAGATCGTCCCGATCGGTTTGCCTCAACTTGCGGGAGGCGTGGGCGAAGCGGCGTTACCCTGCGTCATTCATCGCAAAGCTGACTGATTGTGACGGCGAGAACAGCGAAACCGATTCGTCGCTCGACTTCGCGTTTGACTGCAATTACATCGATCAAGGCGAGCTCGAAGCTGCCCGCGGAATGATCAACGAGATCGGCAAGATGCTGGGCGGCATGCTCCAACGCCCGGAAAAGTTCTTACTGACCCCTGAGGGCAGAGATCAGAGGTCAGAGATCAGCGATCAGTGACCTCTGACTTCTGACCCCTGACCTCTGACCTCTGACTTCCGACCTCTGACCTCTGGTTTTACGCCGCCTGCTGCACGCCGGCGCCGATGACCACGCTCACCGGTGCACTGGCCGGGCCGCTCATCAGGCGCGGGGATTTCCAGTATGACACCAGGTGAACGGTGGTCCCGGCCGCGAGCGTCGGGGGCACTTCCGCTTCGAAGATCGTCCGCGTCGACTCGCCAATCGTGGTCCACGCCGTCACCTCCGTGGGCAACGGCAACGGCCCGGTGTACATGCAGATGCTACAGCCCTGCACCCCGACCGGCCGCCCGCGCCGCGCGGAGTCGGCCGCGTGCACGCGCACGCCGATCAGCCGGCCCTTCACCCACATGATCTCCATCATCGGCGCCTCGTTCGGCGGATTGATGGGCGACGGCGGATTCAATCCTCTCACCGTAATCCCCAAGTCGTACTTCATCTGGTCGGTCACCGTGGCCGTGCCCTGAATGGTGGCCACCAGACCTCTGATGTAGCTGACCATCACGTCCCGCGCCTGCTTGCTCGCGAACGTGTTCGCCCGGCTCTTCGTCGCGGGCTCCGTCGCGGCCTGGAATTTCGCTTCGTAGTCCGACACGTAAGCACCCAGCTGGGTGGCGATCGGCGCCGTCAATCCCCAGGTAGTCGGGGCCGGCGTGATCAACGCGACCGCGTTTTGCCCGAACGTGAGCTTGCCCGCATTGGTGGTGGGAATGTAGTCCATGACCGGCTCCTGCTGCGTGGATGTCGCACGAATGTCCGGCTCCGGCTCACGCGATCGCGACGAAGTGCGACGCGGAGTCACTCATGGAACCGCCCGGCAGAGAAGGCCGGGGAACAAATTGACGGAAGATGCTATCGGCGACGGACGCGGCGGAACTTGAATGGGTGGCGAAGAATTTCCGCGCGGGGCCTTCGGCGCAGGATAAAAGACGTGTCCCCTGCCGTGACGTCATTTCAGCGCCCATGCAGTTTCCGGTATCATCAGCTCCCACGTGGTGGGCGGGAGCACACCCACGCGTTGGCGAGGGGCGCGGGCACCATCTCTGGCGGGCATTTACTTCATGTTTGAACAGGCTTTTAAGAACATCGACGACGCCCTGCGCAAAGAGGCCGGCTGCACGACCGAGCTCGATTACACCGAGCAAACCTCGTGGCTCCTCTTCCTCAAATACCTCGACGGCCTCGAACAGGACAAAGCCGACGAAGCGGCCCTCGAAGGCAGGAAGTACGACTACATCCTGTCCAAACCCTACCGGTGGGACACGTGGGCTGCGCCGAAGAAGGCCAATGGCTCTCTCGACCACCAGAAGGCGATGGGCTCCGACGACCTGACCGACTTCGTCGACGACTCCCTCTTCCCCTACCTCCGGAAGTTCAAGCAGAGCGCGACCAGCGCCAACACGATCGAATACAAAATTGGCGAGATCTTCAGCGAGATCAAGAACAAGATTCACTCCGGCTCCAACCTCCGCGAGATCATCAACGAGATCGACGCCCTGCGCTTCCGCAGCCAGACCGAGAAGCACGAGCTCTCGCACCTGTACGAAGCGAAGATCAAGAAGATGGGCAACGCCGGCCGCAACGGCGGCGAGTACTACACGCCCCGCCCGCTCATCCGCGCCATCATCAAGACCGTCAATCCCCAGCTCGGCCAGACGATCTACGACGGCGCCGTCGGCTCCGCCGGCTTCCTCTGCGAGGCCTACGACTACCTCAAGGCCGAGCACCCCAGGCGCACGACCGCCCAGCAGAAGGCCCTTCAGGAGCGCACCTTCTACGGCAAGGAGAAGAAGAGCCTCGCCTACGTGATCGCGATCATGAACCTGATCCTGCACGGGATCGAAGCGCCCAACATCATCCACACCAACACGCTGGCCGAGAACCTCGCCGACATCCAGGAGAAGGACCGCTACGACATCGTCCTGGCCAACCCGCCCTTCGGCGGGAAGGAGCGGGCCGAGGTCCAGCAGAATTTTCCCATCCGCACCGGCGAAACCGCGTACCTGTTCCTCCAGCACTTCATCAAGATGCTCAAAGCAGGAGGCAGGGGCGGCGTGGTCATCAAGAACACGTTCCTCAGCAACACCGACAACGCCAGCGTCAGCCTGCGGAAGATGCTGCTCGAATCGTGCGAGCTGCACACCGTCCTCGACTGTCCCGGCGGCACGTTCCTGGGCGCGGGCGTGAAAACCGTCGTCCTCTTCTTCGACAAGGGCGCGCCGACGAAAAAGGTCTGGTACTACCAGCTCGACCCCGGCCGCAACATGGGGAAGACCAACCCCCTCAACGACGCCGACC
>JBBSLV010000334.1:0-4834 GCA_038233535.1 Tepidisphaerales bacterium
ACCGCGCCACCAAGGCCGCGGCCGACACCGAAAGCGCCAAGATCGCGTCGGCGGCGAAGGAACCGGAAAAGGTTGAGAAGCTGCTCGACCTGGACACGATGGAGCTCGAGGTCGGGTACGGCCTCGTGCGGCTGATTGACACCGCCAAGGGTGGCGACCTGCTCGATCGCATCTCCCTCATCCGCCGGCAGATCGCCGTTGATTTGGGCATCATCGTTCCGCCGCTGCGCATCCGCGACAACATGCAGTTGGGCGCCAATGACTACGTGGTCAAGATCAAGGGCCAACCCATCGGCCGCGGGGTGACGTACCCGGAGCAGTTCCTCGCGATGGACAATGGCGCCACGTCAGGCCCCGTACCCGGCGGGGAGCTGACGACCGAGCCCGCCTTCGGGTTGCCCGCGTACTGGATCACTGAATCGGAGCGCCCCCAGGCCGAGCTGCTCAATTACACGGTCGTCGAAGCGCCGGCGGTCCTCGCGACACACCTCACGGAGCTGATCAAGAGCCACGCGTACGAGCTGCTCACGCGGCAGGAAGTGAAAAACCTCATCGACAACCTCAAGGCGCGCCTGCCCGCGCTGATCGAGGAAGTCATCCCGACGGTCGTGAAGCCCGGGGAGTTGCAGAAGGTCATGCAGAACCTGCTCCGCGAGCGCGTCCCGGTCCGCGACCTCGAGACGATCATCGAAACGCTCGGCGACTTCGCGACGCGCACGAAGGATCTCGACGTGCTGACCGAGTACGTCCGCAACGCGCTGTCGCGCACGATCTGCAAGCAGTACGTCGACGAAATGGATCGGCTGTGGTGCCTCACGCTTGATCCCGCGCTGGAGGAGCTGATCAACGGTCACATCGAGCGCTCCGACCGCGGCGCGACGAACACCATGCCGCCGCAGACGCAGCAGCAGGTCGTCCGCCAGATCAACGAAAAAGCCGCCGAGCTGACGCAGACGGGCCGCTCGGCCGTCATCCTGTGCAGCCCGCAGATTCGCGGCGCGGTGCGGCGGATGATCGAGTCGAGCCTCCCGCAGGTCGCGGTGCTCGCGTACAACGAAATCGTTCCGGAAGTGGCCGTCGAGGCCGTGGGTCTCGTGGGCATGAATGGGTGATCGAATAGGAATGAAGGCGAAAGGATGAGGGATGAAGGATAAGACGCGCGGGCGGTCCCCGCTGTTTCATCCCTCATCCCTCATCCCTCATCCTTCGATGCAAGAATGAATCTTCAAACCTTCAAAGCATCGACCATGGCCGAGGCGCTGGGCCAGGTGAAGCACGTGATGGGTCACGATGCGGTGATCCTGCACACGCGCACGTACCACACGCGGTACCTGCTCGGGTTGCGGCGACGGGAGATCGTCGAGATCACCGCGGGACGCGGCACGGGGCTGCGCCCGCGGCGTCCGGCGGCGCGTTCGCAGCCAGCGCAGCGCGACGTCGAGCCGTCCCTGTTCTCCCCGCGGGCGCTGGCCGCCTCCGCCGCCCCCGCGACAAAGCAGCCGGTGCCGCAGATGATCATCCGCGACCCGATCGCCAACGGACGCTCGATCCTCGAGCAGCCCGCCGCCGGCACGGCCGTCATGCTCAACCTCACGCAGGAAATGACCGCGCTGAAGGGCATGGTCAAGAACCTGCACAACGAGATCCGCCACACGCAGGCCCCGCAGGTTCCCGAAGAACTCTTCGAGTATTATCTGGAGCTGATCCAGAACCAGGTCGCCGAGGAGCTGGCAAGCGAGATCGTCAAGACGCTTCAGAAGAGTATTCGCCCCGAGCATTTGAGCCAGCCGCAGTTCGTCCGCGACAAGCTCGCCGAGCAGTTGGAGAAGCTGCTCCCGACGAGCGGCCCGATCGTCCGCACGAAAACCGTCGGCCCGCACGTCGTCGCCCTCATCGGCCCGACGGGCGTCGGCAAGACAACGACGCTCGCCAAGCTCGCCGCCAACTTGAAGCTTCGCGAAAAGCATCGCGTCGGGCTGATCACGCTCGACACGTACCGCATCGCCGCCGTCGACCAGTTGAAGAAGTACGCCGACATCATCGGCAGCCCGCTTCGCGTCGTCGGCAGCATCGAGGATCTGAAGGACGCCGTCGCCCAGATGAGCGACTGCGACTTCATCCTGATCGACACCGCCGGCAGAAGCCCCAACGACGCCCTGAAGCTCAACGAATTGAAAGGGCTGCTCGACTCGATCAAGCCCGACGAGGTGCACCTGGTCATCTCCAGCACGGCCAGCCAGGCGTGCGTCGAGCTGGCGGTGACGAAGTTCAGCGAGGTGCGCGTCGACAAGATCATCTTCACGAAGATCGACGAAGCGGCCCACGTGGGAACCCTTTTGAACGTTGTGCATAAGGTGAACAAGAGTTTGTCGTACATCACGACGGGGCAGGACGTGCCCGACGACATCGAAGTGGGTCGCGGACGAAGACTCGCGCAACTGATCCTGGGGGACTCGCTATGAGCACGGCCATGACAGTCGATCAGGCAACGCACCTGCGGTCATTGGTGCAGGGAACGGTTCCCGCCGACAGCGCGTCGTCCGGGGCGCTGATATCGCCGCCGCGGCGCCACCGCGCGACCGTCGTCGCGATCACGAGCGGGAAGGGCGGCGTTGGCAAGAGCAATGTCGCCGTCAACCTCGCGATCACCCTCGCCGCCGCGGGCAAGCGCGTCACGCTGATGGACGCCGACCTGGGTCTGGCCAACGCCGACGTGTTGTGCAACGTCGATTTGCGCACGAACCTCTCGCACGTCATCTCGCGCAAAAAGGAGCTGTCCGAGGTGCTCGTCAAAGCGCCGGGGGGGTTCAACCTGATCGGCGGGGCTTCGGGTCTTGCCCGCATGGCCGACCTCACCGACGATGACCGCCAGCGCCTGATCGACGCCCTCGGGGAGTTGGAAAAGCAGGCGGACATCATCCTGATCGACACCGGCGCGGGCATCAGCCCCAACGTGCTCAGCTTCACCCGCGCCGCCGACCACGTGCTCGTCGTCACCACGCCCGAGCCCACGGCCATTACCGACGCCTACGCGGTGGTGAAGGTCATCAGCCGCGACGCGCACGAGCGCCGGCTGAGCCTCCTCGTGAACCAGGCGCGCTCGCCGGGCGAGGGCCGGGTGGTGCATGAGCGGATCGCGAAGGTCGCCAAACAGTTTCTTGGGGTGAGCGTGCTCGATGCGGGGTACGTCCTGGCGGATGAGAACGTGCAGAACGCCGTCCGCCGACGCACCCCGTTCGTGCTCGCCACGCCCAACTGCCCGGCCGCTAAGTGCATCGAAAAACTCGCCATGCGCCTCGAGCAGGGCGTTGCCAACGCCGGCGACAGCGCCGGGTTCTTCAACCGGATGAGCCGGTGGTTTCGTAAGTAGGGATGAAGGAGGAGGGATGAGGGATGAATGAACCACGCGGCGGGATGCATTTGCTTCATCCCTCCGCCCTCATCCCTCATCCCTCGATTAAGAATGCCGATCCGACTCGCCGCCACATTATCGCTCATCGTCTTCGCCCTGTGCCTCGTCATCGGCGGGGTGCAGGCGGGGAATCCGTTCAGCACGACCGTCCTGCGGGCGCTGGCGGCGATGGCAGGGACGTTTGTCGTCGGGCTGGTGATCGGTTTGATGGCCGAAATTATGCTGAAGGAATCCGTCATAACGCCGAATTCGGCTGCCGACGGTGGAAAGTTGAAAAATTCTGAGGGGAATTCGTCTCCCGGCGACCGATAAACGGAAGTGGCGTTTGCTGGGCATCGCCAGACGTTTTCTCGGTCTTGAAACGGATTGTTGCCGGGTTGTGTGCTGTTCGAACAAAGTCGTCCACCTGAAGGATCGGGAGGCTCTGCTATGGCCAAGGTTGCTGCCGCGAAACGGGATATCAAGGAAGTCTGGATCGAGTACAAGAAGACCAAGTCCGAGGGTTTGCGCAACATCCTGATGGAGAACTATCTCCATCTCGTGCGTTACAACGCCGAACGGGTCCACGTGAAGCTCCCCGATGAAGTCGAGCTGGACGACCTGATGTCGGCCGGCATCTTCGGGCTGATGGACGCGATCAACGCGTTCGACCTGGAGCGTGGCGTGAAGTTCGAGACCTACTGCGCCCCGCGCATCCGCGGCGCGATCCTCGACGAATTGCGCTCGATGGATTGGGTTCCGCGACTCGTCCGCAGCCGGGCTCATAAGCTCGACGGCGCCAGCAAGCAGTTGGAAGTCGAGCTGGGCCGCGCCCCGACCAACGGCGAAATCGCCGAGCGGTTGAAAGTTCCCATGGCCGAGTTCGAGAAGATGGCCAAGGACGCCAGCGCCGTCGGGTTGGTGAGCTTGTCGCGCAAGTGGTTCGAGACCGACAGCAACAAGGACGTCCGCGAGATCGACGTGCTGGAGGACAAGCGCGGCGCCGACCCGGTGCGCGAGATCCAGCGCAAGGATCTGAAGGAACTGATCACCAAGGGGCTCAGCCGCGCCGAACGGCTGATCATCATCCTCTACTATTTTGAAGAGATGACGATGAAGGAGATCGGCTCCACGCTCGACCTCTCCGAGAGCCGCGTCAGCCAGATGCACAGCAGCATCCTCGCCCGGCTCAAGGCCCAAATGGCCGACCGCCGCAAGGAGTTCCACCAGGCGGCGGCGGTGTGAGCGACGGCGATGGATGGTAAGGGCAGTGAGCACGGATCTGCCATGCGACGACGCCGGTTGTCGTAACGCAGTGAAAGTGTCACCAAGCCTGACGCAATGAAAGTGTCACCATCCGACCGGTTCATCGCAAGCTCCCCGCCGGCTCGATGGGTCGGGGAGGGTTTGAACCCGCCAGGCGGATCTGCTGTCTGGCCGTGG